>JAGHUU010000143.1 GCA_018064695.1 Candidatus Blautia equi
AGATATACCTCTTAAAAAAATGGTAGGTAACCTTATAACAAGATGGAAATATCTAGAAAGCCTAGGTTATAACGTTCGTCTAGGCTCGACAGAATTAGAAGAGGACGAAAACGGAGAATTAAATACTATCGCTAGTACATGGATTATTAGTCGAGAGGGAATTACTGCAGAAATATCGAACGATGATCTGGTAGCACTCGAGAGAGAAATCGATTCTTTTATTGAGTACAAATTTTCACAGATTTTTAAGAAGTAAAAAAAGATCCCCGAGTACTGCAATACTCAGGGATCAGAGAGGGAACTATCCGAGAAGATAATCGCCCACACCAAAAGCGATTATATCATACCTCGGAGAAAATAACAAAATTTTTAAAACGGAGGTATTTACCATGAATAATGAAAGAACAATCTCAAAGGCTAGTTTAGTATTATCAGACTATACACTCGCTACCGATCCGGAGGATCGAAAAGCATTTCTATCAATCCTCGATCGCTATATCGTATCTATCGAGGATCTCAGAGTAAAGAACATATTCGAGAGAATGACAACCACTAAAGACGATACAGAGAGAGACCTGTATATCGAGATCCTAGGCGAGCTTTTGGAGGATCTTAATCGGTAACTAAGAGAGGAGGTTTTACTTATGGCAATCCAGAAAGGTTATTCTATTGTAAAGCGAGGAGAAACTTATCGAGTAAGTGTTTATATAGGAAAGGATAGCGACGGAAAACAGATAAAAAAGACTACCACTTTTAAACCGGATCCGAAGCTCTCAGCCAAAAAGAACGAGCTCGCCCTCGAGAAATTCGCTATTGATTTTGAGAAAAAAGCAAAGAACGGTTTATTATTTGACGGCGATAAAATGAGCTTTTCCGATTTTTGTAAGAAATGGGAAAATGAATACGCTATTTACAATCTCGAGGAGACCACGCTCTCCGGATATAAGGGTATTCTCGAGAGGACGATCTTACCGGAGATCGGGCATTTAAAAATAGGTAAGATTACCCCTCTCCACCTGGTAGCGTTTTATAATGATCTGATTAAAAAAGGTTATGATCGTAACGGAATACATAAAGAGTATAGCTTTTCTTCTCTCCAGAGGTATCACGCTATTATCAGTACAGTAATGAAAACGGCGGTACAATGGCAGATCATAGACTCTAATCCTTGCCTTAAGTGTAAACCTCCGAAGGATAATAAGAACGTAGAGAGCGACGTTAAGTACTTTACACTCGAGGAGGCGGAGCGGTTCCTGGAGGCTCTCGGAAAGTCCTACACTGCAACTTATAAAGCTCATGATCGTATAGACGATACCGGTAAAAAATACCATGTAGAGGCGTATACAGAGGAGAGGACTATTCCTTTACAACTACAGGTATTTTTTAACCTTGCACTCTTCGGAGGACTCCGGAGAGGAGAGAATATCGCTCTTACATGGTCGGATATCGATTTTACTAATAATACCGTAACGATCAATAAGTCAACGGCGAACCTTGACGGAAAACAGATAACCAAAGCTCCGAAGAATAAGAGCTCTAATAGAATTATCACTTTACCGACTACCGTAATGCACTTATTAAAACGTCATAAACTGGATCAGCGTAATTATAGGTTATCGATCGGCGATCAATGGGAGAGGGACGAAAACGGCGATCCATGCGATTATCTGTTTACCCAGTGGAACGGCTCTCAAATGAATCTTAGTACACCTTATCATGCTTTTAGAGATATCCTTGATAAGTATAACAATGCTATCGAAGATCCGGAGGATCGTCTCCCGGTGATCCCTCTGCATGGATTACGTCACACCTCAGCGACTCTGTTAATCTCTCAGAATATCGATGTGAGAACGGTCTCCGGTCGTTTGGGACACGCTCAGACAAGTACCACCATGAACATATACGCCCATAGTCTTAAGAAGTTAGACGAGAAAGCCTCCAATACTCTGGAGGATCTCTTTACAAAAAGAGCATGAAATATAGCAAAGTGAACCAAAAGTGAACCAAAACGAAAAAAGAGCCTATTATCTAGGCTCTTTTCTTTTGCTCGATGATCTCGAAAGTATTGATTTTACTGGGTTTTTTAAAAGCTGAAAATGAGACTCGAACTCACGACCCCTTCATTACGAGTGAAGTGCTCTACAGACTGAGCTATTTCAGCATATCCGCAACATAGTAATTATGTTACAGTTTCCTGGCAAGCCAGTAAACTGTAACTTCACAGGCTCATTTGAAGTTTTGCTGCGCAAAAGAGCCTGTTCACTCCTGAATCACTTTCTCCGGTCATATAATCAGCAAGTGATTATATGCCGTATGAACAGTAACCATTATATCTCATTTCATGAAAAAAGCAAGTTCTTTTACTTGAAAGGAAGGGGAAAAATAGATACAATACATTTGTATCTGTTGAAGGATCCCCGCAGGGGATGTAATAGAAAAGAGGTGTCCTTTTTGGCAAAGAGATGTCAGCTCTGCGACGGTGTGATCAAGAATGGCCGCTGTCCGGATTGCGGAATGTATTATAGAAGTGATGATGAAATGTATCATCTGAATGAAACCAGAAAAGATCATATGATACATGCCAGTTCAAGAGTAAAGAAGCTGATGGAGGAGAACAATATACCGCTGCCTGACCGCTTTAAGGGAAACGAAGATGTGGAAAACCCGGAAGCGGAGCAGAAATTGTCTTCTATTTTAAAGCAGAAGAGCCAGCACGCTGCCTCCAGCCAGATCCAGAGGACAAAAAACGTCTATAAAAACATCTCCGGCATGGAAAATAAAGAAAAGAATGTGATGAAAAGAAGAGCGGCACTGCTTATCGCTGTAGTGATCATTCTTCTGGAGCTCGTAGCCTCCGGCGCGACCTTCTTTGCCCGGAGAATGGCGGAAAAGCAGGCGGGTGGAAATGGCTATGATCCGGAATGGGAGATCGCTTACGATTCCGGATTGACCTACAAGACCTTTGAGGAAGCACTGGAGACCTCACCTGAGGGCGAAGTTCTGGAAAGCTTTTATGTTTTTGATGACGAGGTACAGAAGCTGAAGGACCTCAACTACTGTCTGGGTGCACTGCATCTGAAAGACGGAGAAGGCTCTTTAAAACCGGGATTTTATATGGCCTGCTGTGACAACGGTGCGGCAGCGCTCCAGATCTCCGGCGTCCACGGATACAGCACTTTCCGCATGGATCAGGAGGATCGAAACGTGCTTTTTGAGCTCGTTGACGGCGATACCATCCAGATCATTGAGGCTACCACAGAGAATACTCCTGTTATGATCTACTCTGTTAAGACATATTGATGGAGAAATTCTGCGAGACATTTTTGTAATATAATTGCAAATTCATTTAATAAAATACGCCTTCACTTTTCATATATGGTGTGATATACTCGGATATGCCCACCAAATATGGGGTGGAGGCGTTTTTTAACAACTATATGTTGTATTTGACGGAAATAATACAGATTTTTCGTAAATTTTCAGACAAATAGATAAAACAGGTAAATTCAGGAAAAACAGGTAATAGGAGGCCGCAATGTTATACGTAATCAAGAAAGACGGAACAAAAGAGGAGTTCAATTCTAAAAAAATCGTAGCTGCTGTAAATAAATCCGCCGCCCGTATCCTTTATACATTTTCCGGCGAGGAGAAGGATTTCATCTGCCGCTTTGCGGAGGAGCAGGCCCAGTCCCTGGGTAAGGATACCATTGAGATCCAGGAGATGCATAACATTGTGGAAGGCGCTCTGGAGCGCGTAAACCCTGCTGTTGCCAAAAGCTACCGCGATTACCGCAACTATAAGCTTGATTTCATCCACATGATGGATGATGTATATACAAAGAGCCAGGCCATCCGCTACATCGGTGACAAGAGCAACGCCAACACCGACAGCGCCCTGGTAGCTACCAAGAGAAGTCTGATCTTCAACGAGCTGAACAAGGAGCTCTACCGCAAATTCTTCATGAACCGCAACGAGCTGCAGGCATGCAAGGACGGCTACATCTACATTCATGACCAGTCTGCACGTCTCGACACCATGAACTGCTGTCTCTTTGACGTGGCAAGCGTTCTCCGCGGCGGTTTTGAGATGGGAAATGTGTGGTACAACGAGCCAAAGACCCTGGATACCGCCTTTGATGTCATGGGTGATATCATCCTCAGCACCGCTGCCCAGCAGTACGGCGGCTTCACCGTTCCTGAGGTAGATAAGATTCTGGCACCATACGCGAAAAAGAGCTATGACAAATATGTGCAGGAATTCCTGAAATACGCTGACGAGAACTGGAGCGGCAGAGAAGAGAAGGCTGTAGAATACGCAAATGACAAGGTTCGCCGTGATTACGATCAGGGATGGCAGGGTATTGAGTACAAGTTAAATACCGTAGGTTCCTCCCGCGGCGATTATCCATTTGTTACCGTAACCCTGGGACTTGGCAAGGAGCCATTCGAGAAAATGTGCACCATGTCTCTCCTGTCTGTTCATAAAGAGGGTCAGGGCAAGAACGGCCATAAGAAACCGGTTCTCTTCCCTAAGATCGTCTTCCTCTATGACAAAGAGCTTCACGGCCCTGGCAAATGCTGCGAGGATGTATTTGAGGCAGGCGTGGACTGCTCCTCCAAGACTATGTATCCGGACTGGCTGTCCCTTACAGGTGAGGGCTATATTGCCAGCATGTATAAAAAATACGGAAAGGTCATCAGCCCAATGGGATGCCGTGCCTTCTTAAGCCCATGGTATGAGCGCGGCGGCATGCAGCCTGCAGATGAGAATGATGTACCTGTATTCGTAGGCCGTTTCAATATCGGTGCTGTAAGCCTGCATCTTCCAATGATCCTGGCAAAATCCCGCGCCGAGAGCCGCGACTTTTACGAGGTTCTGGACTTCTATCTGGAGATGATCCGAAGCCTTCACATCCGTACTTATGAGTATCTGGGACAGATGAAAGCCTCCACCAACCCTCTGGCATACTGCGAGGGCGGTTTCTACGGCGGACATCTGCAGCCGGGTGAGAAGATCGCCAAACTTCTGAAACCTATGACCGCTTCCTTTGGCATCACCGCTCTGAACGAGCTTCAGGAGCTCTACAATGGAAAATCCATCGCAGAGGACGGCGAGTTTGCCCTGGAAGTACTGAGATATATCAACGACAAAGTTAACCAGTACAAGAAAGAGGACGGAAACCTCTATGCTATCTACGGAACCCCTGCAGAGAGCCTCTGCGGCCTTCAGGTAGAGCAGTTCCGCAAGAAATACGGCATCATCGCCGGTGTTTCCGACCGTCCGTACGTGAGCAACAGCTTCCACTGCCATGTAACAGAGAACGTAACTCCTATCCAGAAACAGGATCTGGAGGGCCGCTTCTGGGATCTTTGCAACGGCGGCAAGATCCAGTACGTACGTTACCCAATCGACTATAACAAAGGTGCAGTCCGCACCCTGATCCGCCGCGCTATGGAGCTTGGCTATTATGAAGGCGTAAACCTTTCCCTGGCATACTGTGACGACTGTGGTCATGAGGAGCTTGAAATGGATGTCTGTCCGGAATGCGGCAGCAAGAACCTTACCAAGATCGACCGTATGAACGGATACCTCTCCTACAGCCGAGTACACGGTGATACCCGATTAAATGCAGCTAAAATGAGTGAGATCGCAGAACGCAAATCCATGTGATTTGCGTTTTGTTCTTGAATAAAGGGGCTTTTGGCGATATAATTTAACTAGGACTGTGCAGAAATTGAGCACAGTCATATGATAAGACTACATTGATTTGATTTGATTTGATTCGGAGGTTAATATGGCACGTAAAAAGGCTGCAGAAACAGAAATCGAAATGAAACCTGTAGCAGAAGAGACCCCAGCAGTAGAAGCTGAGGCAGCTCCTGTTAAGAAAACCAGAAAGACCACAAAGAAAGCAGCAGCAGAAGCTGTTGCTGAAGATACAGAAAAAACAGAAGAGAAGAAACCTGCTAAAAAAACAGCAGCAAAGAAGACAACCAAAAAAGCAGCAGAAGCTGTGACTGAAGATACAGAGAAAAAACCTGCTAAGAAAACCACAAAGAAAGCAGCAGCTGAGGCTGAGGCTCCTGTGGAGGCAGCTGAGAAAAAAGAAACGAAAAAGAGAACTTATACCCGTAAGAAAAAAGCGGAAGAGCCAGTTGCAGAGGCACCTGCAGAAGCAGCAGCTCCTGCAGCAGAGGAAGCGCCTGTAGAGGAGGCACCTGTAGAGGAGGCACCTGTAGAGGAGGCACCTGTAGTGGAAGCTCCGGCTCCTGACTACGGCCCACGCCGCAGCATCGCTTTCATCGGTTCCGAGTGCTATCCATTTGTTAAGACCGGCGGTCTCGGCGACGTTATGTACGCCCTTCCAAAGGCACTTGTAAAACAGAACTGTGATGTAAAAGTTATTCTTCCAAGATACAAATGTATCCCACAGAAATGGCAGGAGAAGATGGAGTACAGAGGCGCATTTGAGATGGACCTTTGTGCTGACGGCAGATCCTTCTATGTAGGCGTTATGGAGTACGTATGGGACGGCGTTGTTTACGATTTCATCGACAACGAGGAGTTCTTCAGTGCCGGAAATCCATACATCAGCCTGGTAGATGATATTCCAAAATACTGCTTCTTCTCCAAGGCAGCACTTGCAGTGCTGAACTTCCTGGATTGGACACCGGATATCATCCACTGCCACGACTGGCAGGCAGGTCTGGTTCCTGTATATCTCAGAACCCTGTTTGCCAATACCAAACTGGCTAACGCACAGGCGATCTTCACCATCCACAACCTGCGCTTCCAGGGTATTTACAATATCGAGACCATCAAATACTGGTCCGGACTTCCTGATTATGTATTCAACAAAGACGCTCTGGTTGAGAACTGGCTGGATGCAAACATGCTGAAGGGCGGTCTTACCTACTCCAATATGATCACCACCGTAAGCCACACTTACGCAAACGAGATCCAGACCGAGTATTACGGCGAGCATCTGGATGCACACTTAAGATATCACTCCGGAAAACTCCGCGGTATCGTAAACGGTATCGACTACGATATCTGGAACCCGGCTACCGATCCTAACCTGTACGAGAACTACGATATCACCACCGTACTGGAGAAGAAGAAAGAGAACAAACGCCGCCTGCAGGAGGAGCTTGGACTTGAGCAGGATGACCACAAGTTTGTGATCGGACTTATTTCCCGTCTTACCAACCAGAAGGGTCTTGACCTGGTAAACTCCATCGTTCGCGATGTTATGGATGAGCATACCCAGATCGTTGTCCTTGGTACCGGTGATGCAGTATATGAGGATTCCTTCAGATATTATGAGAATGAGTACAAAGGACAGTTCTGTGCTTGTATTCAGTATGACGAGGCAAGATCCCACAAGATCTACGCCGGAGCTGACGCTTTCTTAGTTCCATCTCTCTTTGAGCCATGCGGACTGACCCAGCTGAACTCCATGCACTACGGAACCATCCCGATCGTTCGTGAGACCGGCGGTCTTAAGGACACCGTAGAGCCATACAACATGTTTGAGAACACCGGAAACGGCTTCACCTTTGACCGCTACGATGCAGGCCTTCTTCTGGATGCCATCAACAGAGCAAAAACTGTTTACTTCACCAACCGCTGGTGCTGGGATGAGATGGTTCAGAGAGACATGGATAAGAACTTCTCCTGGGACTTCTCCGCTAAACAGTACAAAGATCTTTATCTTGAGCTTACCCAGAGATAATCAGATCGCATAAATAACAAAGAGAAACGGATATTTCACGGCTGCAGCATTGCCGGAAATATCCGTTTTTTATGTGCTTTTCCTTTTTTTCGAAATGCGAACAGCGCTGAAATGGGGGAAATTACACGAAAACGTTTCGAAAACATTGGAAATCTGTTGGAAAACTAGACGATAATAAAACGCTGTATTTATCTATAAGCAACAAATGCAAAAACGCAAAGCAAGAAATAGATATTTTGACTTGCGTTTTTGATAAATTTGCGTTATGATACTATTACGAAAACGATTTAGAAAAGGAGAGGGAGCAATGAAAGGTTTTTTTGCAAACACATGGAAGCATAGAGCACATGTAGTTATGGCGCTGCCGGCGTTTTTAATTCTTCTGTTCTTTGCCTATATTCCTATGGGCGGCTTGATCATGGCTTTTAAGCAGTATGATTACACAAAGGGTATCTGGGGCAGCCCAATGAACGGAATTGACAATTTTAAGTTCCTTCTGGCTTCTAAAGATACATTCTTATCCATGACAAAGAACACATTGTTCTATTATGTCATCTTCACCGGTGTTGGTACATTCCTGAATGTAGTTCTGGCTATTGCCATTGACCAGTTCGTATTCAAGAGAGTGGCAAAGACCATGCAGACCATCATGATCATTCCGGTCTTCATTTCTTACGCAGCAGTTCAGTTCATCGTATACGCATTCATCGATACCCGTTCCGGTATCATCAATCAGATGCTTGGTTCAAACATCCGATTCTATACAACAGCAGCCCTTTGGCCTTGGATCCTTACCATCGTAAAGATGTGGAACAGCGTAGGTTACGGCTCCGTACTTTACATGTCCGTTCTTGCCGGTATCGATTCCTCCCTGTATGAGGCAGCAGAGATCGACGGTGCTAACAAATGGCAGCAGATCAAACACATCACCATTCCAAGTCTTGTTCCAATGATCACCGTAATGCTTCTTCTTTCTGTTGGTAACATTATGAGATCTGATACAGGTCTTTTCTATCAGGTAACACGAAACAGCGGACAGCTTTACAAGACCACACAGGTTATCGATTCTTACGTATTAAATGCGATCTTTAAGAATTCTAACTTCGGTTTCGTAGCAGCGACCACCTTCTTCCAGTCTGTAGTAGGCCTCTTACTGATGCTCTTTGCAAACTGGACGGTTAAGAAGATCGCACCTGAAAACGCACTGTTCTAATAGGAAAGGAGATATCAGAAATGGCTAGAAATAAAAAAGAAAAAGACCTTGATCTGGCTCCTTCCAGATACGAGAAAAAAGGCCCTGGTCAGTATGTTTTAGGATTATGCCTCGGCTTATACACCCTGTTCTGCGGACTCCCGATCCTTCTGGTTTTCATCGCAGCATTTACCGATGAGAAAGCCATCGCACAGAATGGTTTCTCCTTTACACCGGCTAAATGGTCCTTAGCAGGTATGAACTCCGTATTAAAATATGGAAAACAGCTGCTGACCTCCTACGGTGTAACCATTTTCATCACTGTAGCCGGTACCATGGTTGGACTTCTTGTAATGTCCATGTTTGCATACTCCATCAGCCGAAAAGAATTCAAGCTTGCTAAATTCCTTTCTATTTACCTGCTGATCCCAATGCTTTTCTCCGGCGGACAGTTATCCTGCTATATCATCTTCACCTCCGTTTACGGACTGAAGGACAGCTTCCTGCTTCTGATCCTGCCGCTCTGTGTATCTACTATGAATGTTATCATTCTCCGTACCTACATTGTAAACAGTATCCCATCCGAGCTTATGGAATCTGCTAAAATCGACGGTGCCGGAGAGTACAGAACCTTCTTCCAGATCACACTTCCACTGATGAAGCCTTCCATGGCAGCAGTTGGATTTATGATGGCTACCGTATACTGGAATGAATGGCAGAACGCTCTGCTTTACATCAAATCCGACAACAAGAAACCTCTGCAGCTTCTGCTGGTAAACATCCAGAAGAGTATCGAGGTTCTTCTGAACAACGCAAACGTTCCTGCATCCGCAAGAGCAGCTATGGGTGGAAGCATCCCACAGTATTCTTCCACAATGGCAACCGTTATTGTCGTAATCGGACCTATCATGGTAGCATATCCATTCTTCCAGAAGTACTTTGTAAAAGGTCTTACTGTAGGTTCCGTAAAAGGTTGATTCCCAGCCTTATGTTATTACTTATCTTACTATGTATATTTTGAAAGCAGATAGCCTGCTTTCACAAAATATAAAATTAAAAGGAGGATTTTTCTACAATGAAAAAACAGATCTTAGCTACCGCTATGGCAGCAGCATTAGCAGCTACTTCTTTTGCAGGCGTTGCTACCGCAGAAGAAGCACCAGTAACCATCAAAGTTACCAGAGCAACCTTTAACCTTGCAACTCCAGATTCCGAGCAGGTTCAGAAAGTTCAGGACGCTATCAACGAGTACATCTCCGATAAGATCAACGTTCAGATCGAGCTTACCGATATCGGATCCGGTGAGTACACCGAGAAAGCTAACCTTTCCCTTGCAAACAACGAGATCAACCTTCTCTGGACTGCTTCCTGGGAATCCACCATCGGAACCAACGACCTTGTTCCAAACAACGCTGTATATGATATCACCGATCTCCTTCCAGGAACTCCACTCTACGCATCCATGGATGAGGGACAGTGGGAAGCTACCAAATACAACGGAAAGAACTACTTCATCCCAGTTTACAAAGACAACGTAGAGGGATATGATTTCATGTTCCGTAAAGCTCTCGTTGATGAGTTCGGATGGGATCTTGAGTCCGTTAAAGGTCTTGCTGACCTTGAGCCAATGCTTGCAGACGCTTACGATGCAGGTCTGAAATATCCACTTCTTACCCAGAAGACCGCTATGTTCTACAGATGGTACATCAATGATTTCGATTTCATCACCGCTGATGCTACCGCTAACTGGATCGCAGTTGACCGTGCTACCAACGAGGTAGTTGACGTTGTTACCACTCCACAGTACAAAGAGTTCGCTACTCTTATGGCTGATTGGGCAGAAAAAGGATACGTATCTGAGGATGACGTAACCAAGACCACTACCGATACCACTACCCAGACTCAGGATTGGGGCGTTACCTGGTGGACCGATATCCCTGTAAACGCTGAGGCTAACAGCCGTTATGGCCAGGAAGTAGTTATGGTTCCAGCTACTGACAGATGGGCACACAGCACTTCCGCTCTTGGTTCCTGCTACTGCGTAACCGCTACCAGCACCCCAGAAGAGGCTCAGGCTTGTATCGACTTCATGGGACTTCTTTACACCGATAGCAAACTTGCTGACCTTTACACCTTCGGTATCGAGGGCGAGGACTACACCTACGATGCGGCTGGTCAGGTTACCCAGACTTCTGAGAAATACAACCACTCCATGTGGGAGTCCGCTTCTGCTACCATCGTTACTCCACTTGACAACGAGCCAGCAGACAAAGCTTCCCTTTACGAGGCATTCAACGGCGGCGCTAACACCTCCTGTGCAGCAGGTTTCCGTCTTGACAAAACTCCAGTTGCTGACAAATTCGCAGCTTGCCAGAACGTATTCGAAGAGTACGGATTCGCTCTTGAGAACGGTGGTTTCGCTGTAGCTGATATCGATGCTACTATCGAGGCTTACCAGGCAGCTCTTGACGAGGCTGGATACCAGGATGTTCTTGCTGAGATCTCCGCTCAGTACGAGGCTTGGAAAAACGCATAATTGTTGATTCGATCTTCAATCATAACTATGTGAATGGGGAGGTACACGAAAGTGTACCTCCTTTTTTATGTGGAATTTTTTATGTGAAAAATGGGTATAAAAAATGGTCTCCCGATATGGGAGACCATTTACCATGTGCCGATTAAAGAGCGTTCTTTACGGCCAGAACTAAGAACATATAGTTTGTGGAGCCGCCGCCTATTACGTATTCACCCTGCTGCCAGAGGAATGGGAATTCCAGAAGCTCCGGGAAGTCCGGACGGATGAGGGCTGTTCCGGAGGAAACGCCGCCCGGGATAAAGGACCAGTCTGCGCGGTTTGCGCCGTATGCAGTCAGGTTGGATTTTGCGCCTATGCCGGAGGCAAAGGATGCGGTGTTGCTGCCCGGATGGCATCCCAGAACAAAGTGCAGGGAGTCAAAGAGCAGATCTTTGGTGAAGAGATCCGGGAAGGCTTTCTGAATGAAGTAATAGCAGAAGGCCATCTCCTGAATGCCCCAGCCTGCGCCCCAGATGTGCGGGCGGTACGGAATGCCGTATGGGGTCTCGGAGCAGAGCTCTTTCAGCTTCTCTTTATACTTGCATGCCGCATCGCGGATAGCTGCTGTGAAGGCGGCATCCTGGAGTTCGTGTACACAGCGGCATACGCACCAGCCGATCTCATCGATATTGCTTAAGATGTATGGAAGGCTGCTGAGGATGAACTCTTTATATTTTGCATCTCCTGTGGAAAGGAACAACTCGCAGGCAGCAAAGATGCGCATATTCTCTGTCATATCCTTTGCTGTCTCACCGGGGTCATAGGCAGTTCGCTGGGTTTCCCCGCCGCCCTTTGTGACATCAAAGAGTTCTTTTGCAATATTCAGACAGTCCTCTGCAAGTGCAGGGTTCAGGTGCTTCAGTGCGCGGGCACTGCCGGCCAGACGGCCTGCGGCCTGCAGTTCTCTGGTTGGATTGTTCTCGGTGAATACCAGACGTTCATCATCGCCGCCCGGAACACCGCTGGTCATGGTGGAGGCGTCGCC
>JAGHUU010000011.1 GCA_018064695.1 Candidatus Blautia equi
CAGCCATGGATGTGGCAAAGAAAAACAACATTCGTGTAGAAAGGCTTCACACAAGCAGTTCTGCAGCTCTTCATTCATTGTTAGCTGAATGTGTCGGATAAGTATCTGCTTGAAAATAATCTGCCGGATACTTTGGTGTGATCATCACAGAGTCCATCGTGTGGGCAGTTATGGTCATTCCGCTGGTGCTGAGATGGAGAAGTGAGAAAAATCTGTAAAAGAAAAAATGCACATAAAAAGGGCAAGGATATGAAGATCCTTGCCCTTGATTTTTTTTATGCAGTTATTATTCGCCGTCTTTTGGAAGTACGATGTTCAGGATGATAGCTACCATTGCAGCAGGTACAATTCCGGAACCGCCGAAGATCAGACGAATGGTCTCAGGAGCATGTGCCAGGATTCCGGCATTTGCGCCCATTCCGTATCCAACGCCAAGTGCTACGGATACGATGGAAAGATTACGTCCGGTAAGTGGATTTTTGGTGATCAGCTGAATACCGCTTACTACGATGGAGGAGAACATCATTACTGCAGCACCGCCAAGTACGGACTGTGGCATGATGGAAACAAGTGCTCCAAGTTTTGGACAAAGACCGCAGAGGATCAGGAAGATCGCTCCTGTTGCCAATGCGAAGCAGTTTACAACTTTTGTCATAGCTACCAGACCTACGTTCTGGGAGAAGGAGGTGTTTGGAAGTACGCCGAAAAGTGCTGCGAAGGAGGATCCGATACCATCACAGATAACACCGCCGGAGAGCTCTTTATCAGTAGCCTCACGGCCCAGACCACCCTCCATAACGCCGGAGATATCACCTACAGTCTCAACTGCAGTTACGATGAACATGATCATTACCGGGATGATGGCACGAAGGTCAAATACAGGTTTTACAGGCATGATCTTTGGAATCTCAAACCATGCAGCGTTTGCTACTTTGCTCCAGTTCAGTACCCATGCTTTGGTGTACTCAACACCTTCTGCATCAACGCCTGTTTTTGGAAGAACAAAGCCCATGATCACAGCTGCAATGTATCCGCAGATGATACCAAGAAGGATTGCGGAGGAGCTGGAGAAGCCTTTGGTTCCGTGTTTGAAGAACAGGATCATGATCAGTACAAAGAGTGCCAGAAGCAGGTTCTCCATGGAACCGAAGTCCTTTGCATTGTTTCCGCCGCCGAAGGAGTTGATACCTACGGAGATCAGGCTGAGACCGATGGATAATACTACGGTACCGGTTACTACTGCAGGGAAGAATTTACGAAGTGGTTTCAGGAAGAAACCAAGGATTCCCTCAAAAAGACCGCCGATGATGGAAGCACCCATGATGGCTCCGTATGCAAGAACGCCGCCGCCCATGGTAGCTGCTACGCTGTTGAATACGCCGATGAATCCGGAAGAAGTTCCCATGATGATCGGAACTTTTCCACCGATCGGTCCGATGGAGTAGAGCTGTACTAATGTTACAAGACCGGCTACCAGCATAGCGTTCTGAAGAAGGCTGAGCTGGAGGGAAGCAAATTCGCCGCCGGCAAGTCCGCATGCTCCGGTGATGATAAGAAGTGGGGTCAGGTTTCCTACGAACATGGCAAGTACATGCTGAAGTCCAAGCGGGATAGCCTGGCTGAGAGGCAGTTTTCCATTCAGTTCAAATGCCTCTTTGCTGAGTTTGAAATCTCTGTTCATTGACTTGTTCCTTTCTCTTTTACTTACTCTTTCATAAGTAATGGTTTAAAAATTTATTATTCTGGTCTGGACATGGCGATCTTCTCCGGTGTGATCGGAAGTTCGCGGTGCCATACGCCAGTAGCACGGTAAATAGCGTGAGCCAGAGCCGGAGCTGGGGTGTTGATTACGATCTCACCGATGGATTTCGCTCCGAATGGTCCGGTAGGCTCATAGCTGTTTTCAAATTCCACTTTTAAGCGGCCCATATCCAGTCTTGTAGGGATACGATACTGCATAAGTGAATTTTCTGCAACTGCTCCTGCATCATTAAAGGTGATATTTTCCCATAAAGTATGTCCGATTCCCTGTACAAGTCCGCCTTCGGCCTGAATTCTGGCAAGGGCAGGGTTGATGGCGATACCACAGTCAACAACTGCCATGCAGTCCAGAACGGTGACCTGTCCGGTGAGCTTGTCCAGCTCGATCTCTACCATACCTACCATGTATGGCGGCGGGGAAACAGGAGATGTATGGGTAGCTGTAGCCTCTGCAGGTACTGTATTGAAGACCTGAGCCTTCACACCGATCTCCTCCATGCTGATGGTCTGATCGGTATTGATCTTACGAACCTGTCCGTTTTCAAATACAACTTCCTCTTCGGAACAGTTCATCATGCCGGCAGCGATCTGACAGAGCTTCTTCTTCAGTTCGGTACATGCTTTTTCCACTGCTTTACCGGTAATGTAGGTGGTGGAGGAAGCATAGGAACCGGAATCATATGGGGAAGCATCGGTATCAGCGCCAAAGACTGCCACATCATCTACGCTGCAGTCCATACATTCTGCAACCATCTGAGCCAGAATGGTATCACATCCGGTACCCATATCAGCAGCTCCGATGATCAGGTTGTAAGTGCCATCCTCGGTCACTTTGATCGTAGCAGATCCTACGTCTACAAAGGAGATACAGGAACCCTGCATGGTCATAGCCACACCGGCGGTACGAACCTTGCCGTTGCCCATATCACGTACCGGGTATTTTGCATCCCAGTCAAACATTTCCTTACAATGGCTCAGGCAACGGTCAAGAGCGCAGGCGTTGGCGGTCTCCTCATAATAAGCCGGCATGAACATGCCCTCGCGGACCATGTTCTTGTCACGGATCTCGGTAGGATCCATACCCAGCATTTCTGCAAGCTCATTTACAGTGGTCTCCAGAGCAAAGGTACCCTGGGTGGCACCGTAACCGCGGTAAGCGCCGGCTGCCATGGTATTGGTATATACAACATCGTAATTAAAGCGATGTGCTTCCAGACTTCCGGTATAAAGCGGAATGGATTTATGGCCGGAGAGACCAACGGTTGTCGGACCATGTTCTCCGTAAGCGCCGGAGTTGGAAAGGGTGTAAAGATCCAGTGCACGGATCTTTCCTGTTTTATCTGCACCCAGTTTTACGCGGATCTCCATCTCATGACGAGGGGAACCTGCGATCTGGCTCTCTTTACGTGTGAAGATCAGCTTGGCAGGGCGTCCTGTTTTCATTGTTACGAAAGCAGGATACATTTCACTGATAGCGGTCTGTTTTGCACCGAAGCCGCCGCCGATACGAGGTTTCTCTACACGGATCATGCTTTTTGGAATACCAAGTGCGCGGGAAAGAATACGACGGCAATGGAAAACGATCTGGGTGGAAGAAATAACATGAAGTCTTCCGTAACGATCCAGCTCTGTATAAGTGCGGAAGGTTTCCATCATAGCCTGATTAAAGGCTTTGGTGTGGTAGGTGCGATCAAGGACGATGTCGCAGTCTGCCATGACAGCATCCACATCTCCGTGGGAGCTTTCTTCACTTGCCACAAGATTTCTTTTATTAGAACCGCCCACTTCCACAGGAGCGATCCAGTTGTCCTCCGGATGAACCAGAACGGCATTATCCTTGGCAGTTCTGAAATCAAGGACTGCTTCCAGAACATCATAAGTTACTTTGATAAGTCTCATTGCCTTTAAGGCAGCTTTCTCTGTCTCGGCAGCAATGATGGCCACTACATCACCGACACATCTTACATGACGGTCAAGGATCAGTCGGTCATATGGGGACATCTCAGGGTAGGTCTGTCCTGCGTTGGTGAAACGCTGGTTCGGAACATCCTCCCAGGTATAAATGCCGACTACGCCCGGTACTTTTAATGCATTGACGGTTTTGATCTCTTTGATCATGGCATTTGCATGAGGGCTTCTGAGCAGCTTGACTACCAGGGCATCCTTTGGTGTGATGTCATCTACATAGACAGGTTTTCCGGTGAGCAGCTGCATGGAGTCCTTTTTGCGGACGGATTTGTTGATTGCTTTATAATTTCCGTGTTCCATATGTCCACCATCAACCCTTTCTGCTGTCCAGATAGCTTCGAATACCGCGAAGCTGTCCTTCGTAGCCTGTACAGCGGCAGAGGTTTCCGGCAAGGAATACACGGATCTCGTCGTCTGTAGGATCCGGATTTTCACGAAGCAGAGCAATTGTGTTCATGACAAATCCCGGGTTACAGAAACCACACTGATCAGCACCCTGATCGGCAATGAAGCCGATAAAGGAGGCTGCTTCTTCCTGAAGACCTTCCAGTGTCTGGATCTCGTGTCCGTCTGCTCTTACGGTGAGCATGGAGCAGGAGAGGATCGGGGTACCGTCCATAAAAACGGTACAAAGTCCGCAGTTTGCGGTCTCACATCCGCGTTTTACGCTGTAGCAGCCGTGGGCGCGGACAAAATCAATGAGGAGGAGATCCGCAGCGACGTCTTCGGTGATCAGTTTTCCGTTTAATTTCACTTTTACTTCCATCACTGTATTCCTCCCATTTTCATCAGATTTCTTTTGGTCAGTACCTTGATAAGGTGCTTGCGATATTCTGCGCTGCCGCGGATGTTGCTGCCGGTGCGGATGTTCTGTGTTACATGCTCACAGAATGCATCAGCGCTTTCCTCAGTAATGCCTGCGGAAAGGATATTTGCAGTATCGTGAACTACGACTGCACGTCCCGGGCGGGCACCGATGACTGCGCGGTATTTGCCGTCTACTTCAGAGAGTGCGCAGGTTATCACCGGGAAGTCGGTGCGCTGTGCACGCATGGCATTGTAAAGGAAGGTTCCCGGTGTCTTCTTCACGATGATACGCACCAGGATATCATTGTCGAATTTCATAGAAGCGAACTGCTCCAGAGGAAGGATGCCTCCTTTGTACAGCTCTACATAAGTGTCCATGGAAAGAAATACGGTGAGGACATCAGAGAATCCGAATCTGCCCCAGATACTGCCGCCAATGGTGGCCATGTTTCGGAACTGTACGCCAATGATATCTTTCACAGCGTTTTCCACTGCATGGTCAGTGTAGGTGTTCAGCCCCTCGTGAAGCTCCAGAGCGCGCAGGGTTACCATAGCACCGATAGAAAATTCGTTTTCTGTTTCTTCAATCTTATCCAGGCCGAGGTCACTAAGGTCAATGGCGGTGTTCACCGAACCATTGTTCATTTTCATCCAGATCATACCGCCAACAATTCGATTGCTGCGCTTCTGATTTAATAAGTATGCTTCCTCAAGACTCTGGGCGCGGACGTACTTTTGAATGTTTAACATAGAAAGTAATACTCCTTTGATTTCCAGAAAAAACCATAAAATTACATTTTAAATTCTAGCAACGAAGATTGTGTTTGTAAACAAAGTTTGTTATAATCCGTTATAGTTTTGTGTAACTAACGGTAACAAACGAAACAGGAGAACATATAATAATGAAACAAAAGATAAAAATGATCACTTTTATGATGACTATGGTCCTGGCATTCCAGCTGATGGCAGCACCTGTACTGGCACAGGGCAGTGCTTACCCTGTGACGATCACCGATCAGGCCGGCAGAGAAATCACCATTGAACAGGAGCCGGAATCCCTTATCAGCGCATACTATATTTCCACCAGCCTTATCATGGCACTGGGCCTGACCGACCGCCTTGCGGGCATTGAGACCGGTGCGGAGCTCCGCCCTATCTACGGATTAAGTGCGCCCGCACTTCTGGAACTCCCAAACGTTGGAAGTTTAAAGGAATTTGATCTGGAAGCATGCGCAGCGCTGGAGCCGGATCTCGTCATCCTTCCTATGAAATTAAAAGAATCCGCAGCTATTCTGGAGGAGCTTGGTTTTACTGTTCTCATCATCAATCCTGAGTCGCAGGAGCTTTTAAAAGAGGCGATCTCCATCGTAGCAAAAGCTACGAACACAGAAGAAAAAGCGGCAGAGCTTCTTGGATTTATTAATACGCAGGAGCAGAAGCTGGAGGAGCAGAACAGGGACGCAGAAGCACCAAGAGTTTATTTATCCGGCAACTCTGATTTTCTCTCCACTGCAGGCAATGGAATGTATCAGAACGAGCTGATCACCTTAGCCGGCGGCGCAAATGTTGCGGGAGAGATCGAGGACACTTACTGGGTAGAGAGCAGCTACGAGCAGATCTTAAGCTGGGATCCGGAGTATATTATTATGGCTTCCGCTGCAAAATATACCGTGGAGGATGTGCTGGCAGATGAGAATCTGGCAGTGTGCACCGCGGTTCAGAATGGAAATGTTTATCATATCCCGTCTGATCTGGAAGCGTGGGACAGCCCTGTACCTGCAGGTATTTTAGGTGCTGTGTGGATGTCCGGAATCTTACATCCGGAGCAGAATGCGGAAGAAGACAGTGCAGCAGTGCTCAATGAGTTTTATAAGACCTTCTATGGCGTGGAGACGAATGAGAACTAAAAAGATCATTATAGCCGGGATGACAATGCTTGTTGTCCTGGCTGTTTTCAGTTTATTTGTGGGGAAATATCCCCTTTCAATGAGAGAACTGCTGGCGGGAAATGAACTGCACTGGAGAGTGTTTCTGACACTTCGCGTGAGCAGAACGGTGGTAGGTGTGCTGGGCGGCTTTGCCCTTGGCATCGCCGGATTTGTATTCCAGACGGTATTTCGAAATCCGCTGGCATCGCCGGATATTATAGGCGTATCCTCAGGCGCAAGCGCCGGGGCGGCAGCAGGCATCCTGTTCGGCGCCGGACTTGGCATAACAACAGGATGGCTCGGCTTTTCATGGGTCACTGCCTTTGCTTTTGCAGGTGCATTGCTCTCGGTTATTCTGGCAATGGCCCTCTCCATGATTGACCGAAACGGCAGGAACAGCACCATCGTTCTTGCGGGAATCGCGGTCCATTCTCTGGCACAGACTGTACTCATGTGCCTGAAACTGACAGCAGACCCGGAGAAGGAGCTGGCATCTATAGAATACTGGATCATGGGAAGTCTGAACGGCATCAACTCCCACAGTATCCTGGGAAATATGATACTCTGCATGATCTGTGTGGGAGCCGTGTTCCTTTTGCACAGACAGATCATCCTGCTCTCCATGGAGGAGGGCGAGGCCAGAATGCTTGGCGTAAATGCAGGGAAGCTTCGCCTGCTGCTTCTTCTGCTGGCCACATTGATGGTATCCTGCGTGGTAAGCTTATCCGGCCTCATCAGCTTTGTGGGACTTGTGACACCGCACCTGGCGCGAATGCTCACCAAAAACAGCCGTGCTTCTACCATGTTTCTGGGCGGGATCTTTGGCGGCTGTCTGCTGACATTCTCCGACATTCTGGCAAGGAGCGTGGCTAAGACAGAGCTTCCGGTCAGCATCTTTACCGGTATTATAGGAGCACCGTTTCTCATTTATCTGATCGTCAGAGGGAGGCAGAAGATATGAGCTATTTTAAGGTGACGGATCTGACTGTGGGATACGGCGGAAAAATGATCGTAAATGATGTATCGTTTGCAGTGGAACGGGGTGAACTGACAGGAATCCTGGGCGCAAACGGAAGCGGAAAGACCACGTTTTTAAAGGCAATCTGCAATATACTGCCCCACGAGGGAATGTGTGAGATGCATAAGGCGCAGGGCATGACAAAACTGGAGTCACTGTCCGCAAAAGAACTTGCCAGGTTATGCAGCTACATACCGCAGAGAAGCGGAATTTCTATAGATATATCCGTGCTGGATGTGGTGCTGATGGGCTGCAATCCAAAACTTGGAATATTGGAACGTCCAAACAAAGAGATGCGGGAGAGAGCATCTGAGATCTTAAAAATCGTGGGTCTGCCCGGAAAAGAAGAGATGAATTATCAGTTCTTAAGCGAAGGGCAGAAACAGCTCTGTATTCTGGCGCGTACCCTTATGCAGGATGCAAAGCTGCTGCTTCTGGATGAACCGGAAAGCTCTCTGGATCTCCGCTATCGTTATCACATGCTGGAGATCCTTCGAAAAAGCCTGAAGGAGGGGGAGAGCAGCGCAGTTGTTGCCCTGCATGATCCCGCACTGGCGCTGAATTATTGCGACAGACTTCTGCTCTTTTCGGAGGGAAGGATAGTGGGAGAGATGATTCCCGCCAAAGATTCACCGGAGGAAATGGAACGGAAATTAATGCAGATCTATGGACCTGTGAGTCTGCACAGATATGAGGACAGGGCAGGTCATACGCAATTAGTGATGATAAAGGAGCCGGAGGAATTATGAGAACAATTACCAGAATTATCTTTTTAGACGATGAGGATCAGAAATTCTTTGGGGAGGGACCCTGCCGTCTTCTTCATGCAGTGGAAGAGACCGGTTCCCTGCGTGCCGGAGCGAAATCCTTTGGCATGGCCTACACAAAGGCAATGAAGCTGTTAAAAACTGCGGAGAAGTCACTGGGATTTCCTTTGACCATTCGTGCGATCGGTGGAAAATCCGGCGGCGGCTCCGTGCTCACACCTGAGGGAAAAGAATGGCTGGAAAAGTACGAAGCTTATCGCAACGCCTGTAAAGAAGCAAATCAGAAGCTGTATCAGCAGTATTTTCCGGAAGACTGAAAGCGGCAGATCATTTGAAATATTTTGGAAAATGGAAAGGAGGAGACCGATGGAACAGATATTTTCAGACATAGGCTGTGTGATCATGGCTTCCGGTATGGGAAAACGTTTTGGCAGCAATAAGCTTCTGGCAGATTTTGCAGGAAAGCCCATGATCCAGTATATTCTGGATACAACAAAAGCCGTTTTTGCAAACCGCGTTGTGGTGACCCGGCATAAAGAAGTGGAAGAAATGTGTCTGGCACAGCAGATCCCGGTAGTCCTCCATGATTTTCCGGGAAGAAACGATACCGTGCGGCTGGGGCTTGAAGCACTGGGATTGACAGGAAACGCGGAGAATAAGATGTTATTGGAACATTGCATCTTCTGCCCGTCGGACCAGCCGCTGCTGACAGAAAAAACACTGAGAGCACTTGCAGAAAGTGCAGCAGGCACCCCGGAGAAGATCTGGCGGTTATCTTCCCAGGGTCTTGTGGGCGCTCCGGTTATCTTCCCATCCTGGACCTACCCGGAACTTACGAAGCTTCCGGAGGGCAAAGGCGGGGGAGTGGTCATCCGAAAATATCCGGAACAGGTACAACTGCTTCAGATAGAAAATGCGCTGGAACTAAAGGATGCAGATACGCGGGAAACCCTGCAGGAACTGGTCCTGGCTTACAGAACAATATTTGAAAAGAATACAGAGATATGATAAGATGTGGGAAAAGTGTACTCAGGAGGTATAGAAAATGAAGCATGTAATGGGAAAAGCCCTTCTTCTGGCAGCTCTTATGACCGGCACCGTATATGCAGGGCAGATGGATGAGGCATGGCTCGAAAAAGCCATGGATCATTATGAGTCACAGATACCGGATGATCTTCAGGAGTTGGAGGTATTCTGTTTTTATGAGTATTCAGATACCTACAGAGGTCATTTTGAATGGTGCATTGATGAGGACTGGCTGGATGTAGACTATTATCCGGACAATGAGTACAACGATGAATTTACCATGTCCGTGGATCTGGAAGAGAATACCGTGGATCTTAGAATCGAACTGACTTACGAGGATGATACTTCTTTCCTTCTGGTTGCCGATGAGGTGGAAATAGAAACCCTCTCTGACATCTTTAAAAATCTGGATGCCATTGATGAAGAATACATCTATCAGGACGACGCACTGGAAGCACACGATGTGAAGAATGATATTCTGATCATGTATGCCAGATTTGCGGAGCTTGGAGATCGTTCCATGCAGAATATCCCGGATACAAACGGCCTGGCCGACAGCGGACTGATCATTGATCTTCCGGAAGAGTTGATGGTTGATCCCGCACAGCTGCTCAGCGAGGAAATGCCATTTGTGGTAAATGAGCATCATTTTGAGAATGGCAAATGTACGGATGAGGATTGCGATATGACCTGGAACCGGTATGCCTGCGAGGCTCTGGCTGCACTGGATCCTGAGGAAGACGATTCCCACATGATAACAGGAATGGGCAGCAAATATCAGTTTGACATCAGTGACTGGATCCATTTCATAGATTACGACAACAGATTCCATGCCTTCGATCGCAATCAGTTCAGAACAAATGACAGAGACGGATATACATCACAGACCCTCAGCCTGAATTTCTCCGATGATGGGGATATAAATGTGCAGATCGAATATCAGGATTATTACATGATTCCGCAGGAAGGTGAGGAAGAGATCTGGATCGCCTGCGGCACTATGATGGAATTATCTGCGGCACCGGAAGAGATCGTGGATGTTTTAGCTTCAAAGGACGAGCTCATGGAGCGCGGCACCTACGGTGTTGTTTTCTTCCGCTACGGTGACGAAGATTATGAGTACTTTGAGGATAAAACAGAGCAGGAAGCAGAAGAGTACATGAACGGCATTGGCTATCCGGTCTTTACAAAAGAGGAAGTATGCGACAGACTGAGTCAGGAGTCCAGAACCTTCCTGTTATCCCTTGACCAGAGCATGGTAGAGTTCGGAACCTCTTTCACAGAAGCCGGCATTGCAATCGATAAGATCAAATAAATAAGATCAGATAAAACAGATAAAATAAGATATAATCAGATAAAAAAATGACAGCAGTCGGGGTTTTTACACTCCGGCTGCTTTTCTATCCATAAAATTACACAAATATTTTACATAGATTTTACATAAACCTGACACCGGATTTACTTTGTAATGATAGCATCGCCATAATCCCATTATTTTTTACAGGAGGATATTATGACGATTTACGAATTTTTTACATTGATGGGCGGAGTCGGACTCTTTCTTTACGGAATGAGTATCATGTCTACAGGGCTTAAAAACGCCGCCGGAGATAAAATGAAGAACATTCTGGAGTACGCAACTGCCAACAGGATGGTCTCCGTTGTTGTGGGTATTCTGGTCACACTTCTGATCCAGAGCTCCTCTGCTACAGACATGATGGTGATCAGTTTTGTAAACTCCGGACTTATGACCCTCTCCCAGGCCATCGGTGTTATTATGGGTGCCAATATCGGTACCACCATCACAGCCCAGATCACAGCGTTCAACCTTGGTGCTTATGCGCCTATGATCCTGTTTGCGGGCGCTGCCATGTTCCTTTTCCTTAAAAGAAATGTGGTGAAGCATATTGGTTCTATTATCATGGGATTTGGTATGCTCTTCTTTGGCATCTCCATTATCAAAGGCGCTATTGCACCTCTTTCCCAGAGCGAAGGCTTTATCTCTTTCCTCAGCACCCTCTCCAACCCGGTGATCGCGGTGGTCTTTGGTATTCTTTTTACGGCGCTTTTACAGAGCTCCTCTTCTTCTGTTGTTATTTTCCAGACCTTTGCGGTTCAGGGACTGTTAGGTTATGAGATGACAGTATATCTGGTGATCGGTGCAGCCATTGGCTCTGTCACCCCGAATATTCTGGCTTCTCTTACCACCAACAGAAACGGAAAGAGAACTGCCGTACTGAACCTGTTGTTTAATGTGGTTCGTGCCGCTCTTATGATCCTGCTGATCAACCTGATCCCGGGCTTCCTTCCGTTTATTCAGGGACTCACCCCGGACAGCATTGGCCATCAGGTGGCGAACACCCACACCATTTTCGCAATCTTATCCGTACTTCTGGAGCTTCCTTTTGCAGGACTGATCGTGCTGTTATCCCAGAAGATCATTCCTATGCTCCCGGAGGAGAACAAAAAACTGGAGGATCGAAAACTGCACTTTATGGTGAGAAACGAGGGACTGCCGTCCTCCGTGGTGATCGGTCAGGCCAGAATGGAGATATCCAGAATGGGAAAAATTGCCCTGGACAGCATGAGAAATGCAGTGGATGCCTTCTTTACACTGGATGATAAAATGGCGGAGGCCGTTCATGAGACGGAGGACACCGTGGATTATCTGACAGATGCCATCACCGAGCGTCTGATCGCACTCCGTTCCCAGGGATTCTCTCCAAAGGAAATGTACCAGATCTCACAGATGATGCTGGTTGCTTCCGACATTGAGCGAATCAGCGACCATGCGGAAAACATCGTGGAATACCAGGAGATGATCCAGAGCAAAAAAGCTGCCATCTCCGAGACAGGTCTTAATGAGCTGAAAAAGCTTGCCGAGGCTACCATTGAATCCATAGAACTCTCTCTTCAGATCTTTGAGACAGAGGATTACGGACGGATCCCGGAAGCAGAAGAATTAGAACAAAAGGTTGACAGACTGCAGATAGAAATCGTAAATTCCCATATAGAGAGACTGATGAAGGAGTCCTGCAACCCTGCCGGCGGCGTTATCTTTACCGATATGTCCACCGACCTTGAGCGAAGCTCCGACCACGGCATCAATGTAGCCTGTGCTCTGGCTGATGCGAAATAAGAGAAACAGAAAGGAGCTGACATTATGGCTCTGATATATATAGTAGAGGATGATACCAGTATCCGTGAGATCGAGACCATTGCCCTTAAAAACAGCGGTCATGATGTCGTAGCTTTTGAAAACGCAAAGCAGTTTTTCAAACAGATAGAGAAGATCCTTCCGGATCTGCTTGTCCTTGATATCATGCTTCCGGATAAAGACGGAAACGAGATCGTTTCACAGCTTAGAAAAGAGCGGGAGACCAGAAAGCTTCCGGTCATCATGGTAACCGCAAAAACAGAGGAGATCGATATGATCCGCGGTCTGGAAAACGGTGCCGATGATTATCTGAAAAAACCATTCTCCATCATGGAGCTCATCACCAGAGTAAAAGTACTGCTGAGACGCTGTGAGATCGAGACAGACGAGATGATCTCCCTCGAGGAGATCCAGATCGATAATGTGAGACACCGCTGCCTGGTGGATGGCGAAGTGGCACAGCTCACCTTTAAAGAATACGAACTGTTAAAATATCTGATCATCAATCAGGGCATCGTACTTACCAGAGAACAGATCATGTCTGCGGTATGGGGAGAATCCTTTGAAGGGGAATCCAGAACCGTGGATATGCATATCAAAACGCTGCGCCAGAAGCTGAAGGATGCGGGAAGTCACATCCGCACCGTTCGAAATGTGGGCTATGTGATCGAGTAATTCCAGAGAAACACAGAGCTTTCTGTGATGAAACGGAGTAAAAACTATGCAGCAGAAAATCAATTTCAGGATGATTTTCCTCACCATTCTGGCAGTCCTGACTACCATGGTAAGCATTACCTATGTGTATTACAGCCTGTTCCAGAAACAGATCCGGGATGACCTTCGCCTGGAAGCCCGGCTTTTAGCGGAGGCCGGTTTTGAAAAACTGATCGGAAACGAATGGGCCATAGAGGAAGAGGAGATCCGAATCACCTGGATATCGGAGGATGGAGAGGTCCTCTTTGACAATGATGTGGCAGCAGACAACCTCGGCAATCACCTCAACAGACCGGAGGTAAAGGCCGCGCTGGAAAATGGCTTCGGCGAATCGGTGAGAGAATCCGATACCATGAAGCTTAAAACTTATTACCATGCATTAAGGCTGGAAAACAATACCATCATCCGTGTATCAAAGGATGCCAGCAGCTATCTGAATCTTTTTATCTCCACCCTTCCGGTGGCATTTACCATCATCATCCTGGTCATTATCCTCTGCATCACCATCAGCCATTACCTGACCAGACAGCTGATGGAACCTATCCGGGAGATGGCAGAGAACATGGATCAGATCTCCCACGGCTCTTCCTATAAAGAGCTGGATCCTTTTATAGACCGCATTCGCGAGCAGCATGATGATATTTTATCTTCCGCCAAAGCCCGTCAGGAGTTTACGGCAAACGTATCCCACGAGCTGAAGACACCTATCGCCGCCATCTCCGGATA
>JAGHUU010000025.1 GCA_018064695.1 Candidatus Blautia equi
TTAAGAACGTCGGCACCGGTCTTGTCCATCTCCATAAAACGTGCCTTCAATACCTCCGGCGCATCCGTTTTCTGGAAATCATGACTGGAAGCAATGATCACTGCGCCTTCGCTCTGCAGATCTTTGATCAGCTGGATCTTGGCATCCTTCTCCCAGAAGATCTCCACATCCACCAGCGGCGCTTTTTTAGCCTTAGCCACAGCCAGGTTGATGGCGCCGTACTCCTCAATAGAAATATCGGCCATGCCGCCCTCGTGTGTGGTGCGGATGGTGAAGAGCACCGGGATATCTCCCAGAATTCCCGTGATCATATCCAGAGTCTCCAGGGTTTTCTCTATATCACAAAGGTCCGCATAGGCATCTCCGCGCCACTCCACCAGATCCGGTGCAGCTGCAAGAACAGCCTTTGCCTCCTCCTTTAAGTCGTCATAGGTTTTTCCTGTCAGCGGAACGCAGATCTTTGGAAATCCGCTTCCAAGGCTCATATTTTTGATTTGAATTGCTTTTGTCATTTTCTTTCCTCTTACATGTTGCCAACGATGATTTCTTTGATGATTGCCAGTATCTCCCTGGGGATGTAGATCAGAAGCCGCCAGGAGCGGTACTTGGAAGGCACCGGATATATATTGGTGCAGCCGCACTTCTTTCCAATGGCCACGCCCCGGAACACGTGGAAATTGTTGGTGACCACGCCTATGCGGGCATTTAAGTTTCCGATCAGTTCCAGGCTGAAATCCAGGTTTTCCTTGGTGGAGGTGGATCGTTCCTCTTTAATAAGGCGATTTTCATCCACACCATGCTCCGTCAGATAGCGGTACATGGCCTCCGCCTCGGTGATTTCCTCCCCGTCTCCGATGCCGCCGGAGAGCACAGCCTTTGTTCCCGGATTTTCCTCAAGATATTGAAGAGCCCTTCTGGTTCTCTCCAGAAGGGCTTTTGTTAATCGTGTGCCGTTTACATGTGCGCCAAGCACGATAATATAATCCAGATTTTTTTCCGCACGCATTAGCGTCCGCAGCAGAATTTGTATTTCTTGCCGCTGCCGCATGGACATGGATCGTTGCGGCCTACTTTTTTTGCTTTTACGATAGTGCCGGATTTCTTCTGCTCAAGGTAGAGTTCTTTTCTCTTCTCAGCGCTGAAGATTGCATCCCACTGTGGAAGGTTGTACAGCCAGTCAGCTTTTGCATCTACCATGTTTTTGTAGAGAAGCTCTTTGTCAAAACCAAGGTTTACTACGGTGTCCTCATCCATGGTCTCGATTGGGTTCTGCTCTTTCAGGGAGTCGTTGATACCATCAAGGAAACCTACCATGGTAAGAACTTCCTGTCCGTATTTCTCAGCCAGCTCTTTTACAGTTCCGGTAACAACCTCATCAGGGTTGGTAAGAAGCTGCTCATAGATGCCTTTTTCAATGTTGAAGTAGGTAGCCCAGAATCTCTGGAGTCTGTTCTTGTCAGCCTGCTGATCATAAGCAACTGCACGCCACTGCTCTAAAATAGTTGGTGTTGTCTCGCTCATATATTTTCTCCTCTTTATATAAAATTCAATTTTACATGCGAAAATCCGCATACCACATGCATTATAGCACCGCTCTATCAAAAAGGCAAATTATATTTATGTACCTGTTGGGTACTGTTTGCATCAGGTTGATGGGGATAATTTCGCTGTAATATTAAAGGTCTTTATGGTGGAAGGATTTCTTTCCGGCTGCATAGTCGCCTACAATGTGGCCGTGGCCGTAGAGCTTGTATTTGTAGGTGATAAGGCCCTCCAGGCCTACAGGACCGCGTGCGTGGAGCTTGCTGGTACTGATGCCCACCTCCGCGCCAAAGCCGTAGCGGAAGCCGTCAGCGAATCTGGTGGAGCAGTTGTGGTATACGCCTGCGGAGTCTACCATCTGCATGAAGTACTCGGCGGTTGCCGCGTTCTCGGTGAGGATGCAGTCGGTGTGGTGGGAGCCAAAGCGGTTGATGTGATCCACTGCCTCGGTTACGTCATCTACCAGTTTGATGGAGATGATGAGGTCAAGGTACTCGGTGTGGAAGTCTTCCTCGCCCATGATCTCGCATGGGATGATTCCGGAGACCTCCTCGGTTCCGCGGATCTTTACGTTTTTCTCAGTGAGAGCTTTTGCGATCTCAGGAAGGCTCTCTGCTGCTGCTTTTCTGTTAACCAGAAGGGTCTCTGTGGCGTTGCAGGCAGCGGTGTACTGGGTTTTGGCATCTACGACTACCGGGATTACTTTGGCTGCGTCGTACTCGGCGTCCACATAGGTGTGGCAGATGCCGTCTGCGTGGCCCATTACCGGAATTTTGGTGTTGTTCATGATGTACTGCACAAATTTGTTGGAGCCGCGTGGGATCAGAAGGTCCACGTCCTTATCGCAGGACAGGAGCTCGTCGATCTCGTTGTGCTGCTCTGCCTGAAGCATGCAGCCCTCAGGCATTCCGGCTTTTAATGCGGTCTCATAAATGATTCTGAACAGGACTCTGTTGGTCTCTGCGGTCTCCTTGCCGCCTTTTAAGATGGCGCAGTTGCCGCTCTTCAGACAGAGGCTGGAGATCTGTACAAGGGCGTCTGGGCGCGCCTCAAAGATAACGCCAATGACACCGATCGGACAGCCTACTCTGTAAAGGGTCAGGCCTTCATCCAGTTCTCTTCCAAGCTGGATTTTTCCAAGCGGATCCGGAAGGGAGATCAACTGGGCAATTCCGCCCAGAACATCCTTCAGCTTACCCTCATCGAATTTCAGCCTCTTCATAATCGCCGCCGCGATCCCGGCCTCCTCCGCATTCTTCATATCCACTTTATTCGCCGCAAAGATCTCGTCCTTATTCTCCTCCAGCGCCACCCCAATCATCTCCAGCGCCCGGTTCCTCTCCTCCAGCGTACTAGCCGCCAACTTAGGAGAAGCCAACTTCATCTTCCTGGCCTCAACCTTAATCTCCATCTCAACCATCCTTTCCATTTTACACATTCAAAAAATAAACTCCTCAATCCCCTCACCACAAAAAAATGGGAGGGGAGGGGAGGGGTTGCACCCCTCCAACACCCCACTCCAAGAGTCGGGTTATTCATTTCACTCTGCGGCACATCATTGTATCCCATCAGGTGGACACATACATGTTTCTGTAGGAGACATCCGCAGTGTCGGTACTTAGAGGGTGGGTGCCTCGTAGAGGTGCCCGGCCTCTTACCCGCAGGGCGAGCGTTAGCTC
>JAGHUU010000022.1 GCA_018064695.1 Candidatus Blautia equi
GCCATGAGGAGTGTAAGAGCCTGTCTCTGTCCGCCGGAGAGTAATCCAACCGGCTGGGACATGCGGTTCTCAAGACCAATGTCCAGAAGAGCCAGCTGCTCTCTGAAGCGGTTCTTGTCGGCTTTGGAAATACGGGAAAGCCAGCCGCCGGAGCCCGCTGCAAGAGCCAGATTCTCCTCGATGCTCATACCCGGTGCACTTCCGCGCATAGGATCCTGATAGAGACGTCCTATATGTCTTGCTCTCTTATGCTGCGGCATAAATGTGATATCTTTTCCATCCAGAACTATGGAACCGGAATCGGTGAGGAAATCTCCACAGATGGCATTGAACATGGTGGATTTACCCGCACCGTTGGAGCCGATGATCGTAGCAAAATCGCCCGGTTTCAGGTGAAGAGAAAGATTCTTAAGCGCTGTCTTTTCATTTACAGTGCCCGGATTAAAGGTTTTGGAAATAGAATTGATCTTTAACATGTCATTCACCTGCTTTCTTATAGGCCATGCGGCGTTTGAACTGCGGCCACTGACTCTTAAGATACGGAACAGAGATCGCCAGAACAACGATCACTGCAGATACAAGCTTCAGCATGAAGGCAGGCATATCCAGTCTCAGAGCTATGGTATATACAAGGCGGAAAATGAATGCGCCAACTACCATTCCAAATGCACGTCTGCCTACAGATCCTCTACCCATAACGGTACTTCCAATCAGCAGGGAAGCCAGTGCAATGGTAACCACACCCTGACCGATGTTGATATCCACAGATTTGTTGGCCTGTGCCAGAAGACATCCGGAAAGTGCTGTGAAGGAGTTTGCCACACAGAGACCTACGATGGTGGTAAATACAGGATTGATGGATGAGGATTTTACCATATCCGCATTATCACCTGTGGCGCGGATGGCAAGGCCCAGTCTGGTGCGAAGGAAAAAGATCAGGAACAGGATCACCACAAGCACTGCAGCGCCTGCAACAACAAGCTCAAACTGGGAAGAAAGAGCCGTTCCCTTCAGTTTTTCCTTTACGATGGTGAAGATGGTTTCCGTCTTATTCATATTCAGCAGGGAAGAACCGCCCATCACAGCTATGTTGATGGAATAAAGACCTGTGTTTACAATAATACCGGCCAGAAGGCTCTCAATACCCATCTTGGTCTGCAGAAAAGCCGTCACAAAGCCGGAGCAGACGCCGGCTGTCATAGCGGCAGCTATAGATAAATATGGATGACCGCTGATGGCCACTGCTGCTCCCACTGCAGCTCCAAGCGTAAAGCATCCGTCTGTGGAAAGGTCACAGACATTCAGCATGATGTAACTGAGGAACAGCGCCAGAACCATAAGAGCATAGATAAGGCCCAGCTTCAAAGCTGTCTGTCCAAGCAATAATACGCCGTCAAATGTCACGATAAATACCTCCGGAATACACTGTTTACAACAATTCGCCCCATGGAAATGCTTTTCTATGGGGCGAATAAATTTTACTTATGAATGAACTTTATGCAAGTGATATTTCTTATTCAGCCAGGTCATCAAAGCTCTCAGCGGTAACGATCTCGTTTACCTGAGTACAAAGTGGAGCAAATGCCTCTTTTACAGCTGCAAGATCATATCCGATAGCTTCGCAGGTCTCGGTATTAACGGTAGCGATACCATTATCAAAGGTCTTAACAGGAGTAGCTGCAGGATCAGCACCCTCAAGAAGGATCTCAGCAATGATGTTAGCGGTCTCAACGCCAAGGTTAGCGTAGTCAACACCGTATCCAACAAAAGCACCGTTCAGTGCGAAGGAATCAGCACCGGTGTAGTGTGGGATGTTTGCCTCAAGGAAGGTCTCATAAATGGTAAGCTCAGCGGTCATGATGGTGTTGTCGGTTGGGGTAAATACTGCATCTACCTTCTCTGATACCAGGCTCTGTGCTGCCATAAGAACTTCATCTGTGGTGGTTCCGGTTTTCTCTACATACTCAAGGCCGTTCTCATCGCAGTAAGCTTTAGCTGCCTCAATAGCACCAGTGGAGGAATCCTGACCAAGGTCATAAAGAAGACCGATCTTCTTAGCATCCGGATTAGCAGCAAGGATCAGGTTCATGATCGCTGCGGTGTCAAGGTAATCGGAAGTACCGGTAAGGTTGGATCCCGGAGCCTCGTTGGACTCAACAAGCTGTGCGCCTACCGGATCGGATACTGCGGAGAATACTACAGGGATTTTCTCATCCTCTGTTTTAGCCTGCATAGCCATTGCTACAGGAGTAGCAACACCTACCATAACGTCTACTTTATCAGCCATGAACTGGGTGATGATCTGATCCATAACTGCTGCATCTGCCATACAGTTGTCATATGCGATCTCGATCTCAACGCCTTTTTCTTCAGAAATCTCAGCCAGACGGGACTCGATATTTGCTACGATCTGGTTCAGGGATGCGTCATCTACGAAGTTGCAGATACCTACGGTATAATCTGCTGCCATAACGCTGCCGGAGATCATTGCGGTTGCCATAAGAGCTGCTGTTGCGGTTAAAAATGTTTTTTTCATGATGTTTTTCTCCTTTTTCTTTCGCTTATGCGGTTTGTGTTTTTCCAAAGGATAACTGATGAAACTTTTGCGAGCTGACCGGATTTCTGTAATAAAAAAACCGTCCCAGATAATTTCTATCTGAGACGGTAATAATTACTTATTATCGCGGTACCACTCAATTTAGCTTTACGCTCACTTTCGCGTGTACTAACATACACTCCTGATTGATAACGGGTTCGGTTCCCGGCGACTCCTACTATGCTTAACACAAGCGGTTCGGATCCACCCTCAAAAGTCCATTCGGCATTCGGCTTAATACTGCAATTCCACCATCTGCAGCTCTCTGTGATCTCACGATGAATGCTTACTATTCTTTCTCATCGGTTTGTCCTTTATTGCATTAAAGTGTAACACCGGATGTAGATTTTGTCAACCGTTTCTTTTAGTTTTTAAAGCTGTGAATTGGTGCAGGGATTCTTCCGCCGCGCTCCACAAACTCCTCGCAGGAGAACTGGTTCACAGGCATGATAGGCGCATAGCCTAAAAGTCCGCCGAACTCAACGGTCTCTCCCACGCCTTTTCCAATGACAGGGATCACACAAACAGCTGTGGTCTTCTGGTTGATCATACCGATCGCTGCCTCATCCGCAATGATGCCGGAGATGGTGGATGCTTTGGTATTGCCCGGGATGGCGATCATATCCAGACCCACGGAGCATACACATGTCATAGCTTCCAGCTTTTCAATAGTAAGAGAACCTGCATTTACGGCATCGATCATGCCCTGATCCTCACTGACAGGAATAAATGCGCCGCTGAGTCCGCCTACTGCGGTGGAAGCCATAACGCCGCCCTTTTTCACCTGGTCATTTAAGAGTGCCAGTGCTGCGGTGGTTCCCGGTGCGCCAACTCTCTCAAGTCCCATCTCCTGCAGGATACCTGCCACACTGTCGCCGATGGCCGGTGTAGGTGCAAGGGAGAGATCCACGATACCAAATGGTACATGCAGTCTTCTGGAAGCCTCCTGAGCTACCAGCTGTCCAACTCGGGTAACTTTAAATGCAGTCTTCTTGATGGTCTCACATAAGGTCTCAAAGTCCACACCGTGGCAGTGCTTTAATGCGGTGCGCACTACGCCCGGTCCGCTGACACCTACGTTGATGATGCAGTCAGCCTCAGTCACTCCGTGGAAGGCACCTGCCATGAACGGGTTGTCATCAGGCGCGTTGCAGAATACTACAAGCTTTGCACATCCAAGGGAATCGCGGTCTCTGGTGGCTTTTGCAGCTTCAAGGACAATCTCTCCCATAAGCTTTACAGTATCCATGTTGATTCCGGTCTTGGTGGAACCTACGTTAACGGAGCTGCACACAACATCTGTTGTAGCGAGAGCTGTAGGAATAGAACGGATAAGAAGCTCCTCCGCAGGAGTCATACCCTTGCTAACCAGAGCAGAATATCCGCCAAGGAAGTTTACGCCGACAGTCTTAGCTGCGCGGTCCAGTGTCTGCGCGATGCTCACAAAATCCTCAGTAGTCTTACATGCCGCTGCGCCTACCAGTGAGATAGGGGTAACGGAGATTCGTTTGTTTACGATCGGGATTCCATATTCCATGGAGATCTTCTCTCCTGTGGAAACCAGATCCTTTGCTCTTGTGGTGAT
>JAGHUU010000274.1 GCA_018064695.1 Candidatus Blautia equi
CAATGCAGATATATACAATGGCAGTCAGCGCTGCCGCATCAGTCTTTTTGGTAAGCATGGTGGAATAAAGCGCCAGAACGATTCCCACGGACATGAGGAAAAACACCAGCCCGGGATAGGCGGCAAGGGACGGCCAGAGCTTCAGTACATACAGAAAAAGCAATCCCCAGGCACCACCAAGGAATGTTCCCAGTGTACGGTTGATGCCCTCCTGAATGGTCTGTTTGTTATATGGCTGAATGCAGATGATGGCTGCCACGCAGGACTGGGTCACCAGTCCACGGTATCCTCTGAGCATAAAAATCAAAAGACAGATGAATACCGCAATTCCTGTTTTAATAATTCGGTTTCCAAGGGGCGGGAGCTTTATTTTTCTCTTCACCCTGTTATCTTTCACTTTTACTTTCATAAAATGATCCTGTCTTCTTTCTGCCGGGCAGGCTTATAGAAAATCCTCTTCATTTCCAAGTACATCATGGCGGATAAACTCTGCGAGCATCTCTGCCGCTTTGATATGGGTCACCTCACTTGGATGATAGTCAGTACCCATTCCATCAGCACCGTTCTGGAGCGGTGCTTTCAGATAATAAACATCTTTATCTCCGCCGTCCCTCTTTGCGAGAACGACTTTTTCGATCTCCTCATGAACGCACTGGCTCATGAGACCGATGAGGCAGATGATCTTTGCCTTCGGATGTTTTTCACGCACCATATCCACAAAGCCGGAGTAAGTCTCGTTAAAGAACGCATTTCTCTCCGGAATATCCCTCGTATAGCTGGAATCGTTGGTGCCGATGTTGATGACAACAAGATCCGGCTCTCTCTCATCCTGCCAGAGGGTCAGAGGCGCAATACCCATGCGCTCCTCCAGTTCCCTGTCGCTGTACGGATACATCTCCGGAATGAGCGGTTTTTCCGTGCGGCGCTCGTTCACAGAGTCATCGATATATTGGGAGATCATGCCGTTTCCGCTCCAGGAAAGCAGCTGAAAATCGGCCTGCAGAAGCTCTGCGGTTCTGCACGCGTAGGCTTTCCACGGGTTTTCCTGCTCTGTGGTGAAAATATCCACCTCAGCCACACCTTCTATACCATATCCGCAGGTGATGGAATCTCCCACGAATTCCATGAGAAGCTCCCTGTCGGAAGCAGTGGCGGTCACAGGACCATCGGATTCAATGGATACGATTCCCATGGAGGCAAAGGCTTCCTCAGAATATTTCATGATCCGGATCACAACCTCCCGGGCTTTGTCCTCATGAAAAACCGTGTAGGTATGCTCCCCTTTTTCAAGAGCCAGACGCATGGAAGGTTCTCTCTCACCGTCAATAAAAACCGCTGCCCGGGCTCTTAAAGTCTCCTCACCAAAATGATGGTCGGAGGTCATGGTCACTGCCACATGGGCGGAGCAGGTTTTAAACTCAATAAAAGCGGCAGATCCTGCCGGATATAAAATACCATTCTGCACGGTATATCTGCCTGCGATGCGAACACTGGATATCAGTTCTTTTGCTGTCATTTTGTATTTCTCCATTAACGTGCTGTAAGCCACCTGATCCGCGGCGGGCGGATTCAGGTGGCTTTGATTTGCTGCCTGAATTCAATCAGAAATAGGATATCACCAATTCTGTCTCAAGGCAATTTAAACTCCTGTAAATTACAAATTCTAACGGAAGATCGTTAGGTCGATTCCGTAAAGGTAAATTCCTGCTCTTCTGATGGGTTGCTGAGTTCTGAAAAATGTCTCACGTTCTTTAATGCTTCTGCGTTTGTCATT
>JAGHUU010000172.1 GCA_018064695.1 Candidatus Blautia equi
GGCTTAAGTAGCCGATGAGGAACCAGAAGATGGAATAGAAACCAAAAGCGGAGGCTCCGATCACAAGGAGCTTATCGTTGTTGTAACCAAAGAGTTCTTCCATTACCGGGATGCAGATCACCCAGATCAGCATGATCAGCAGGGCGCTTGGTTCGGTATAGAAGTGGTCAAATTTATTCAGATGGACTTCCTCGTCCTCAGGCACGCGGCCTGCTGCCAGGGTGAGGAGTACCAATGATGCAAGTGTGAGAATTGCGGAGATGGCCACTGCTGCCAGCACGACGTAGATGTATTTTGCTACAGCATTGAAGGTGTCGCGTCCCTGCTGGAAGACATCTGCTTTCGGGAATCCCTGCTCCATAGAAATAGCAAGGACAAATTTCCGGTTCTGCAATTCTCCTGCGATCTGATTCAGCTCATAAAGATTTGGCAGTTCCACACTGGAGGTGTGTTTGGAGTTGTCCTCTGTCATGTAAATGTTCCACGGGGTGCTGCGAAGGTTGTTCACCTTGTTGCAGGCTCTGTTGTAGCTATGTACTTCTCTTATATTTGTAAAGAATTCTTCTGTTTCAGGAAGCAGAAGAACAAAGGTCAGGTTGCTTTCCTCTTCATCGTATTTGGACATGAGTCTTTCATATTCGTGAATGGATGCATTGTTCTCTTCGTAATAGATGCTTTTGTACATGCAGATATCAGTCACGGCATTCTCCAATGCACCGTAGAAGGCCGGGCTGTTCTCATAGGTTAAGTCGCTTCTGCCAAGAAGGTTGTAGCCGCCGTTATCTGACTCCAGAAGGTACATGCCTCCGGCGCAGAATACTGTGGCACTGATCAGTGCCAGAATGATCAACAGGGCTTTCACTGATTTTTTTCTGATCATCTTTTTCATCTCTTATCGCTCTCTTTCCGTATCGGGTGCCCGGCACCTGATTCTTTTTTATCGACCCGGATTGATTTTTTCTACCTTGTAACCCACGCCCCAGACTACTTTTAAGTAGCGGGGATCTTTTGGGTTGATCTCGATCTTTTCTCTGATGTGGCGGATGTGTACGGCCACGGTATTTTCCGCTGCGTAGGCATCCTCGTTCCAGATGTGCTCGTAGATCTGGTTGGTGGAAAAAACTCTTCCCTGATTTTTCAAAAGGAACAGAAGGATCTGATATTCGATGGGGGTGAGTTTTATGATCTCCCCATCCACCCGGACTTCTTTTTTCTCATCGTCGATCATCAGGCCGCCGGTTCGGTAGATGGCAGTGTTTTCTTTTGCCACTGCTGCGCCAAGGAATGTGTAGCGGCGGAGCTGGGATTTTACTCTGGCGATGAGCTCCAGGGGATTGAATGGTTTGGTTACGTAGTCGTCCGCTCCTACGTTTAAGCCGAGGATCTTGTCGGCGTCCTCGGATTTGGCGGAGAGGATGATGATGGGAAGAGGGTTCTCTTCCCGGATCTTTAATGTTGCCCGAATACCATCCAGTTTTGGCATCATGATGTCGATGACCAGAAGGTCAACAGGGTTTTTCTTCAGCATCTCAATGGCCTGCAGTCCGTCATACGCCTTCAAAACCTGATACCCTTCCTGAGACAGATATATATCGATCGCCTCAACGATTTCTTTGTCATCATCACACACTAAAATGTTTGCCATGGATATTTCCTCCTTTTGATGATATCAGGATAACAAACGTTTTTTTATAAAAACGAGGGAAAAAATTAAGATTTTCTTAAGATGCAACATTGAAAAACCCGGACGCAAGACACAGCCCCTGGTACTGCCGCACGGGTGCCCGGGCAACGCATTTCCAAGCTAAGTCCTAACTTCAACTAAGCCTCTCAGGAGAGCCTTCGAGCCTAAGTTTCAGTAAGGACTTATCTCGTAAATGCTAAAACCGCCCTCATAAAGCACCCATGCAGCAGTACCAGAGGCTGTGCCTTGCTGTGTGTATTATGCGGGAAGCGCTTTATATTATTTTCCTGATAAAAATTCAGCCGGTAGGGCATGGGTATCCTGTGTCGGGGACGTTTAAAGGGCGGTTTTAGCATTGACGAGATCCACTCCTTACGTAAACTTAGGCGCGAAGGCTCTCCTGAGCGTCTTAGTTTGAAAATCCGTAGTATAACGGAGGATTTTCAGCCCAAAGTCGTGCAGCGATTTTGGGCTTTCCTCTGCATTAGGAGTTAGCTTGGCAATGCGTTGCCCTGTCCCTGACGCAGGATACCCATGTCCTGCCGGCGTACGGGTTATTGTTATTCAGCTCTTCTGAGCAGGTCGTATTCGGAGAGTGGGGTTCCCAGGTCTACGAAAAGTTTCTGCTGTGGGTGTGGGGCGCTTTCTACCTGATTGCCCTCTTCGTCGTAGATGGCTTTTACGGTTACGGAGATGTTGTCTCCGTTAGGTTTCATAACTTCGATGGTTTCGCCCACGGTGAATTTGTTTCGCTGGGTGATCTGGCCGCGGCCCTCTTCGTCTACTGCTTCTATGAAGCCCAGGTAAGTATATTCTTTGACGTAAGTGTTGCTGTCATAGATCTGGGCGTCGTGGTCAGGCTTTCCGTAGAAGAAACCGGTTGTAAACTGGCGGTAGGTGCAGTTTGAGATCTGGTCCTGATACCAGGACATGTTTGCGCGGTACTTCTCCGGGCTCTCCAGATAATCATCGATGGCCTTGCGGTAGGTGCGCGCAACCGTTGCAACATAGAGCGCAGTCTTCATGCGCCCCTCGATCTTCATACTGTCCACACCTGCCTCAATAAGGTCATCCAGATGCTCGATCATACAAAGATCCTTGGAGTTAAAGATATAAGTGCCGCGTTCATTCTCAAACACCGGCATATACTCATTCGGCCTTGTCTCCTCCACAATAGAGTACTTCCAGCGGCAAGGATGCGTACATGCACCCTGGTTGGCATCACGGCCTACCAGATAATTGCTCAGCAGACAGCGTCCGGAATAAGAAATACACATAGCTCCGTGAATAAAGGACTCAACCTCCATATCCTCCGGAATATGCTCTCTAATCTCTTTGATCTCCGCAAGAGACAGCTCACGCGCAGTAACCACGCGCTTAGCCCCCAGCTGATACCAGAAGCGGTAAGTCTCATAATTCGTATTATTCGCCTGCGTGCTCACATGGCGCTCGATCTCCGGGCAGATCTCCTTTGCATACATAAAGATACCCGGATCAGCAATGATCAGCGCATCCGGCTTCAGCTCCTTAAGCTCCTTCAGGTACTCTCTCACACCCTCCAGATCATAATTATGAGCCAGAATATTCACCGTCACATGCACCTTAACACCATGTGCATGGGCAAACTCGATGCCCTCTCGCATATCCTCTTTAGAAAAATTCTTGGCCTTCGCGCGAAGTCCAAAAGCCTCTCCGCCTATATAAACCGCGTCCGCGCCAAACATGACTGCGATCTTTAAAACCTCCAGACTGCTGGCCGGCACCAGTAATTCAGGTCTTCTCATACCATCCTCCATAAGCTTATATCACAATTCTCACACTATATCACTATTTCATAACGCTGAGGGACACTCCGTCTCCCAGCGGCAGAATAGAAGTCTCCAGCCTCTCCTCATGCTTCAGCGTGTACAGATACTCCCGCATCCTCTTATAAATAGTGCGGTCCCTGCGCTCCACAAGATAATGAGATTCGATCAGATTCCCCTCCTGCAGCACATTGTCGGACATGAGCATGCTGCCCTTCTCCATCATGCGCATCACCTCCGGCAGCCAGTTGATATACTGTGCCTTGGCAGCGTCCATGAAGATGAGATCATAAGGACCCGTAAGAGACTTTAAGATCTCTGTGGCATCCCCTTCATACAGCGTGATCTGAGACTCCCGTCCGGCCTTCTTAAAATTCTCCTTAGCCAGCGGGATCCTCTTCTCATAATTTTCAATCGTATCAATATGAACCCCTTCCGGCCCATACTCACACATAAGAAGTGTGGAGAAGCCTACGGCTGTCCCCACCTCCAGAATACGCTTCGGCTGCATCACCGAAAGCATGACTTTCATAAAACTCTGCATCTCTTTTCGGATGATCGGCACGCCGTCCCTTAAAGCCTCTGCTTCCAGAGCCTCCAGAAAAGGCGTATTCCCTCTATCCAGAGAATTCAGATATGTTCGCATTCTCTCTTCAACGATCACAGAAAGAGCCTCCTAGTTGTTCTCCGTTGTTCCAAGGAGATCCGTATCTCCCGCCAGGATCCCAATAATACGGCTTGGCAGATAAGCGGTGCTGAGAGTATAGGCACCCGGCTGCATTTTGCCATGATAATTGGAAAGAAACTCCTGGATCACAAAAGTATAAGGGTTATCGATCAGCCCTCGGCTCTGCAGAGTCTTGCCGACCTTCAGAACATTAGCACCTTCCTCAATGACTACTGTGACCTCCGTTCCCTCTCCCGGGCTCATGGCCTTCTCGTTAAAAATAGAATAAGAAAATTCATATGAAACCTTGCCTGCCCAGAAGATCAGGAACGCGATACATACATAAAGAACGATCCTGAAAATGCCCTTGGCCATGGCCAGACCGGTGGCTCCTATAATTTCTCTTGTGTTTCCCATAATCTGCCTCCCATAGTACCTGAATCGCTTTCTCCGGTCACCTAACCGCAGAGATCCAGGTGCAGCATAAACTGCAACCTTACTTATATTTAAAATTCCGGAACGTGGATATCCACGCCGTCCACCAGTGTCTTGCAGATCTTCTGCAGGGTCTTGCACATGGCAAGCTCTGCATCCAGATAAGCGTTAACTTCCGGAATCTTGCGAAGCTCTTTTGATTCCAGTGCCAGCTTTTCTGCCCGTTCAAATAGATCCTCGTGAGAGGTATCGTTCTGCAGACGGAAATTGTTGGCGCGGAAGGTATCTACGCGCTCCAGATAATCCGGATGCGCTCTTAAGATCTCCTCCACTTCTCTGTATCTCTTATACTGCTCGCTCTCTGTGATGGCAGTGAGCAGCTCCCCGATGCGCCGGGTTATTAAATCATCCATTACTCTTATGCCTCCATGATGATAGGAAGGATCATTGGATTGCGCTTGGTGCGCTTCCAGATGAACTCTCCTAAGGAATCCTTCACCATATTTTTAATGCGGCTCCAGTCTGTGATGTTGCGGTCCAGGCATGCCTGAAGCGCATCCTCCACCACTTCTCTTGCCTCACCCATGAGGTCCTCAGACTCCCGCACATAAACAAAACCGCGGGATACGATATCAGGTCCTGCCAGAACCACATTGCTGTGGCGCTCCAGTGTCATGACCACGATCATAATGCCGTCCTCTGCCAGATGCTGTCTGTCGCGAAGAACGATATTTCCTACATCTCCTACGCCGAGTCCGTCAACCAGAATAGCGCCGGTCTGTACATTTCCGGTCACTTCCGCGCCGTCCATGTCCAGCTCCAGCACATTGCCGGACTTCAGGATAAATACATTATCTTTATCCATGCCGAGATCCATCACCACACGCTTCTGGGCGATCAGGTGACGGTACTCACCGTGAACAGGGATGGAATATTTCGGTTTCACCAGGGAATAAATAAGCTTGATCTCCTCCTGGCAGGCATGTCCGGATACGTGTGCATCCTGGAAGATAACCTTTGCGCCCTTCATGGAAAGCTCATTGATGACCTTGGATACGGCTTTTTCATTTCCCGGAATCGGGTGGGAGCTGAAAATGATGGTATCGTTTGGCTTGATCTGAACTTTTTTATGAATGCTGGCTGCCATTCTGGAGAGCGCTGCCATGGACTCACCCTGGCTTCCGGTGGTGATGAGAACCACCTGCTCATCCGGATAATTTCTGATGGCATCGATATCAATGAGGGTGTTATCAGGGATCTGCAGATATCCCAGCTCCGATGCGGTGCTGATGATATTGACCATGCTTCGTCCTTCCACAGCTACCTTTCTGCCATAGCGGTATGCAGTGTTGATGATCTGCTGCACACGGTCTACATTGGATGCAAAGGTAGCGATGATGATTCGATTGCCCTTGTATTCGCTGAATAAATTGTCAAAGACCTTTCCAACTGTGCGCTCGGACATGGTAAAGCCGGGGCGCTCCGCGTTGGTACTGTCGCACATCAGTGCCAGGACGCCCTTCTTTCCGATCTCAGCAAAGCGCTGCAGGTCAATGGCATCACCGAACACCGGTGTATAATCTACTTTAAAGTCTCCTGTGTGCACCACAATGCCGGCCGGGGAATAGATGGCCAGGGCGGATGCATCCTGGATACTGTGGTTGGTCTTGATAAACTCAATGGAAAACTGGCCGAGGTTGATGACCTGTCCGTGACGGACCTCTTTCATCTTGGTAACCTCTACCAGGTTATGCTCTTTTAATTTGTTGGTGATAAGGCCAAGGGTCAGCTTGGTGGAATAAATAGGCACATTCATCTGTTTTAAGATGTACGGCAGCGCACCGATGTGGTCCTCATGACCATGGGTGATAACAAAGCCTTTTACCTTATCAATATGATCTTTCAGATAGGTGACATCCGGAATGACAAGGTCAATACCCAGCATGTCATCCTCAGGGAAGGATAAGCCGCAGTCTACTACTACGATGCTGTCCTCATACTCAAAAGCGGTGATATTCATACCGATCTGCTCAAGACCGCCAAGTGGAATAATTTTCAGCTTGGATGCAGGCTTCTTAGGGCGTCTCGGGGTTACTCTGTTTAATCCCTTTCCTATAGGAGAGGATTTACGGTCATTTCTTTTCCTGTTAAATGTCTGTGGGATTCCTTTGTTCTTGTTCTCTGTTTCTGACGACGTTCTTGCACCGGCTGGCCGCTTAGGGCCGCCAAATCTACGTTTTTTACGACTGTTTTCGTTATTCAAATATTATCCTCCTGAAAAATTCACGATCTCCTTTTCTTATTCAGTCATTCACGATCCCAAATTATTCTTTTTCTGTCTTATTTTTTTCTGTCTTATCTTACTGTTTCCGGCTAAAATTCTAAAGAATTATTCCCAGTCCACGTCTTCCATCATTTCCTGGAAGACCTTAAATACAGCCTGAAGCTCATCCTCGTCCTCTACCATTTCATATACGGCTTCTGCTTCAGTGCTCTCTGATACGTCTTTTAAGATGTAGGCGTTGGCCTCATCGTCCTCTGAATCAGACACTAAAATATAGGATACACCGCCAATACGGGTCTCTTCCTCAATGATAAACTCCTCTACGGTGCCGTCCTCTGCTTCAAATCTGATCTTTTCCATGTTTTTGTTGTCTCCAATCTGTCGTCGTCCATTCATAAGGGAACCTTTTGTCACTGCCCGCTTAGCTCCGAGCGGTTTTCTGACTCAGTCTGATGTAATACTGTTCCCCTTCAGATCCAGATAGCCCTGCAGAATAAACACGGCTGCAAGCTCATCCAGATACTGTTTTCTGTTTTCCCGGCGCACGCCGGCTTCCATTAACGTGCGGTTGGCTTCCACTGTAGTCAATCGCTCGTCCCACATGATCACGGGAAGACCTGTTCGTCTCTCCACCATTTCTTTAAATTCCAGAGCTTTTTCCGCCCTCTCCCCGAGGGTATTGTTCATATTTTTCGGATATCCTACCACGATCTCTTCCACCTGATATTCCGAAACCAGCTCTTCGATCCGGGCCAGAGTTTTTCTAAGCTTGTTCTCCTCTTTTCTCCAGATCGTCTCCACTGCCTGTGCAGTGATCCCCAGCGGATCGCTGAGTGCTACGCCTACGGTCTTTGAGCCGTAGTCCAAACCGAGGATTCTCATATCAGCGTTCCCAGGAGCGGTTTCTGATATACTCGTTTAACAGCTCCTCCACGATCTCGTCGCGCTCCACCTTCATAATAACGCTTCTTGCACCCAGGTGGCTGGTGATATAAGTAGGGTCACCGGACATAATATAACCAACGATCTGGTTTACCGGGTTGTAGCCCTTTTCCTCCATAGCTTCATAAACCAGGCTCAGGACTTCCTTAACCTCAAGCTCCTGATCCGGTTTGGTTCTGAAATACTGTGTACTTCCAATGTTAGCTTCTGCCATATCATTCACATCCTGTCTTCTATATTTACGAATGCCAATAAGGCCAGAACCATGAATCACTTTCTCATGTCACATAATAAGCAGGTGATGAGGTGCCGTGTGAACGGTAACACATTCTGACCAATATGCATACTCTTTTTTATTGTAATATAATTTTATAAAAAAAACAACCTCTATACTTGCTTTAGCAGGTCTGACCGAGAAGGAGATGCTCTCCAAGGAAGCCGTTGGACTTCACAGTCACAATATCGTTTACCTTAAGGTTCTCTGTTTTTTCAATGGCAACCTTCAGGTATTCCTTGCTGTGGCCGATGAAATAGGTCTTGCCATTCTGCTCAAGTTCTTCCTCAATAAGGACCTCCAGTTCTTTTCCGAACAGGGAAGTCTCATATTCGGCGGCTCTCTGCTCGTGGAGCTCCAGCATCCTGTCGCTGCGATCAGATTTCACTGCCTCGGTGAGCTGGCCCTCCATGCGGTCTGCTCTGGTGCCTTTTCTTCTGGAGAACTTGAAGATGTGGGTCTCGTAGAAGCGGATCTCCTTCACAAACTCGTAGGAAGCCCGGAAGTCCTCCTCAGTTTCCATAGGAAATCCTACGATCACATCGGTGGTGAGCGCCGGCGCATCCATATATTTTCTGAGAAGGCGGCATCCCTCGGCATACTCTGCCGCGGAATACTTTCTGTTCATATTTTTAAGGGTTCTGTCGCAGCCGCTCTGTAAGGAGAGGTGGAAATGCGGGCAGATCTTCTTCATGGCACCAAGCTCCCGTGCGAACTCCTCGGTCACGACCCTTGGCTCCAGGGAGCCAAGGCGGATACGCTCAATGCCCTCAATATCATGAATTCTCTTAATGAGGCTGAGGAGTGTCTCTTTTTCTCCGTCCTCGAAATCCATACCGTAGGAGCTGAGGTGAATACCGGTCAGCACCACTTCTTTATAGCCTTTGGCAGCCAGTGTCTTCACCTCTGCCTCCACATCCGCGATGCGTCTGCTTCGCACACGGCCTCTGGCGTAAGGGATCAGGCAGTAGGAGCAGAACTGGTTGCAGCCGTCCTGCACTTTAATATATGCGCGCACATGCTCCGCAGTGCTGCTGATAAAAAGCTCCTCGTACTCATTGGTATGGTTGATATCAATGACAAAGGACTTCTTCTCTCTTTCGCTCTCAAAGGCCTCAATGGCCTGCACAATATTTTTCTTCTCATTGTTGCCCAGAATGATGTCCACAGCCTCATCCTTCTCAAGGTTCCCGGAACCTGTCTGGGCGTAACAGCCGGCAGCAATGACTATAGCTTCCGGGTTCATTTTTTTCGCTTTATGCAGAATCTGGCGGGACTTTCTGTCGGCGATGTTTGTCACCGTGCAGGTGTTGATGAGGTATACATCCGCGCCCGGTTCAAAGGGCACGATCTCATATCCCGCCTGCTCCAAAAGCTGCTGCATGGCGTCCACCTCGTAGGCATTGACCTTGCAGCCCAGATTATGAAGAGCAGCTTTTTTACTCATTTTACGCCTCCTTTACATTTATCTAATTTAGTCATACTATTCACAAATTGTTTAGAATTTTCATCTCTTTTCACCTTGACTTTTAATATGCCCCACATTAAGATAAGTCTGTAATCAAGGAAAGACTTAAAATTAAACAGGAGGTTACATATATGACAACACTGAAAATCTCATTAAACTCCATCGATAAGGTAAAGACATTTGTAAACGAGATCAGCAAATTCGATTGTGATTTTGACCTCGTATCCGGAAGATACGTCATCGACGCAAAATCCATCATGGGAATCTTCAGCCTTGACCTGGCAAAAGCCATCGAGCTGAACATCCACGCAGACGGCCCGCTTCTTGAGGAAATCCTTACCGTTATCAGCAAGTACGCAGTAGAAGCTTAATCTCCTGCAATTTTTTCAGAAATCTTAAGGAACTGCTTTCGCAGTTCCTTTTTTAATTTCCAAAATCCAGTTTTATTCAGTTTTACTCGATCTCAATGACCTCTGTGGTGCGGATAGCCTCCTCCATGAGCTGGTCGATCTTCTCTGCCAGCTTCTCCTCGGATTTGCGGATCACCTTGATGATCGGCTTTGTTACAGGATGCTTAGCCACAAAGATGGTACAGCAGTCCTCGTATGGAAGGATGGCGGTCTCAAAGGTATTGATCTCCAGAAAGACCAATTCCTTTGCGCCCTCCATCCTTACCTACGGGGCCTGCTGTAGCCTCGTTGTGGCTTAGGATCCTGTTACAAAGCCGATCATGAAGGTGT
>JAGHUU010000206.1 GCA_018064695.1 Candidatus Blautia equi
GAGAAAGTGATTCAGGGGTGAGCAGGCCTCTTTTGCGAAGCAAAACTCCAAATAGGCCTGTGAAGTTACTGTTTACTGGCTTGCCAGTGAACAGTAACCAACAAACCACTCTCTTTCGCCACAAAAAAATATGCGCCGGCACGAAACCGGCGCATGTGTTTATGCATTATTGTGAAGTATAAAGCTTGTAATAAGCACCCTTCTTAGCCATCAGCTCCTCATGGTTGCCGCACTCCAGGATCTGTCCCCTGTCTCATGTCCTTTAAGCTTCCATACCCAGTACCACGCCGCCGCGCTCTGTGTAGTATGCGCAGAGGCCGCGCACAGGATTGATCTGCACATCTGCGGATGGATAGGTTTCCACAACAGCTGCACGGATCTTCTCTGCCAGCTTTTCGTTCTCTGTCTGGGAGATGCGGAGCTTGCCGCCCTTGTAGCCGGCTTCCTCCAGGGATTTTAAGAAAGAGCTCACCACGTGCTTGTCGCCGCGGGCTTTTCCGGTCTGCTGGATCTCTCCCTCCGGGCTTGCGGTTCCGCATACGCTGATTCCCAGCACACCGGCCGCTGCTGCCACCAGCTTGTTAACACGGCCGTTTTCTGCCAGGTTATGAAGGGATTTAAATGCAAAGAAAAGGCGGGTGCCTTCCTGATATTTGCGGATCTGCTCACAGACCTCCTCAAAGGAACAGCCTGCATTTTTCAGCTCTCTGATCTTCTCCAGGATCAGTACCATCTCCGGGCCTACGCTCAGGGAATCCACCACATAGGCTTTGGTCTCCGGATGGAGCTCCAGGTACATATCCTTTGCCACGCAGGCACTGTTATAGGTTCCGGAAAGGCCGCTTGTGAGGGTCACAATGAAGAGTTCCTCCGGGGCGGAGCCGTCCGGCAGGTCGAAGGCCTTCATCCAGGCTTCTGTGGATGGACAGGCGGTGAAGGAACGGCCTTTATAAGCCAGCATGTGCTCGATCATGGCATGGGTATTCAGTGTTTTATCGTCAAGGAAGTGATCCTTATCTGTACTGATGGTCAGCGGCACCGTTGCAAATGAAGGAGCTCCGGCGAGCTCAAAAATGTCGCATCCGGAATCTGCTACGATATGATACATAATAAAATCTCCTTTTTTCGTCTTACATGTAGTATTGAAAACTACATATTATTGTAATGGAGTCGATACTGTGTTACAATATACAATAATGCTTAAAATGTAAACTCTGGAGGTTATATTTCATGCTCGTCCGGGAACTTCGAAACCCCAAAACCATTTTCACAAGAATGTGCATCGGAGAAGCCGTTCTGGCTCTTCTTAAGGAGACAGAGCTGAAGCGCCTGAAGATCCTCTCTGTGGTCAAAAAAGCCGGCGTCTCCCGCATGACTTTTTATAAATACTACACCACTCCACGCTCAGCTCTTAAGGATTATCTGCAGATCGTCATTGCAGAGTATGTGGAAGCCATCGAAAAAGAGGATGGGGATGTCCATCCCTTCTTAAGCTATGAGCATATTTTATTTGCCCTGAATTTCTTTGACCGCTACAGAACTTTTTTCGTGACGCTGAAAAAGCAGGGACTCTACTCCATTCTCATCGACAGCATCAATGAATTCGTGTCCATCCACATGCCTATCACGGAGGAGCTCTCTGTGTACAAGCGTTATTCCTACGCAGGCAGCCTGCTGAACTGCTTCCTTATGTGGGAGGAGAACGGAAAGCAGGAAAGCGCCGAGGATGTGGCGCAGGCCATCTACGAACTCTATAAAGCAAAATAAAACGTCCAGGTGAGACAGTGGGACAGGAACCTGTCAAAATTTCCTATGACATAAAGAACAGGCTGCAAGGTGAGTTTTTTCTCTCCTTACAGCCTGTTTTTTACTGGCTTATTTAATATTTTTTAAGTCTGCGATCACACTTTCAAATTCTTCCAGCGCGGCAAGGCCGGCTTCTGTCACTTTGTAAGTGCCTCTCTTCACATTCTCAAACCATCCATAATAATTGTCATGGAGGATCGTGGTGGTCTTTTTTATGCCGGTGCGCTCACGGACCTCTTTTGTGGTGGCTTCGCCTTCACATTCCATCAGGGTGTCCAGGATCAGCAGTGCTTCCTCCCGGTAGCTGGTGATCAGTTTGGTTCCGTGGACGCCGCCCACGTTTTTCTTTACTCTGCGTCTCTTAAATTCTGCCGCCAGGGCTTTCTGTTTATCTTTGTTCCGACTCTGGAATAACGACAGCTCGCTGACCACGGGATCACTCAGGATCTCCACGTTTTTGCTTCTCTTAGAAACCGCTATGAGGCCGATTCCCAGGCGCTTCAGAAGATAGACTTTATCCCGGAAGGCTGCGGATCTCTGATCTTTGGGTTTTGGAATACCGATGTATACGATATCGGTGATCTTCTGCCGAAGGGCCGCCTGCTGCACCACCTTGAAATTCAAAGATTCCTTCAGCTCCACAGCCACGCTCTCCTCCCCTTTTTCCAGGTAGAGATCAATATCATTCACTTCCCCATCACAGGTGTATCCCAGATCCTCAAAAAATTCCCTGATAGGCTGAAACAGATCTTTCTCCATCGTTGCCTCCTGTTCTAGCAATGTGTGGTGAGTGAACCCTTACCACCATCCCCAAGAGTCCATCTGCCATACACTGTCTTCAATGGTTCAGGCGTGGTCGTAGCAGTACCACTGGTAGTCGTAGCCGTAGTCCGTCTCGACTTTTGTCGGAGCGAGGGTGAAGTGAACCACTGCGTTCTCGGTCAGGGTCTGGTTTACGGTCACGGTGCCGTCGCAGGCGTTAAGGCTTGCAGAAGCGTTTGCCGGGCGGCCGCTTTCCTGAAGGAAGGCTAACTGGCCGGCGGTGAGGGAGGCGGGTTCACCCATCTCGTGCCAGATCTTCAGTGGGTTGCAGCATTTCTCATCTACGGTGCGGGTCAGAAGGGTGCAGCGGCCTTCTCCCGGAAGGGAAACGGACAGCTCCAGCTCCTCTCTGCTCTCGCGGCAGAGGTTCCAGAGAACGCCCTCGTAGCTGCCGTCCTCGCGGCGGAGGATCACGGCATTCTCATCGCGGTATACAGGGGTTCCCTTAAGATTATTAAAGAAATCAAAAGTCCAGAGGGTCGGTTTCGGGATCATCTGGTTTGCCACCATGCCAAAGCCGCCGTGGAATGGGCGGGACGGCACACCCTGCTCCTCAAACACATCGCCAAAGGTCCAGTAGCTGTAGGAAGCAGCCACATCACCCAGACGTGCCAGAAGGCCTGCCACATAAGCGGCATTTAAGTTGGTGTCGTGAATTGGGCAGAATGGGTTATAGCTGGTATTAAACTCTGTGATATGCATCTCCATTCCCTTATATTCCGGGAAGCTGTCAATGATCTCACGGGTGGTATTCATCTCATCGTAGACATCCTGCACGGTGCGCATTTCGTGGTAAAGGTATCTGCCCACGTTGTGCGGATCATTTCCCATATAGGCATGGCGGGTCAGGAAATCCACAGGAAGCTTTTTGTCCCGGCAGAAGGTCAGGAAGTCGCGGATCCAGTCAAAGGAGGTTGGGCCGCCGCAAACTGCAGGACCGCCCACGCGAAACTCCGGAAGCACCTCTTTCACTGCCAGAACCGTGATCTCATATAAACGAAGATATTTCTCTTTATCCGCATTCTCCCAGAAGCCCGGCAGGTTCGGCTCATTCCATACCTCTACAGGCCAGGTGCCCACCTCTTCTCTTCCGTAGCGCTCCACCAGATGGGACAGCGTTGCTTTTACAAGGCGGGTCCACTTGCCCTCATCTTCAGGCGGGGTGGTGTTTCCCTTCCAGTAAAAGATGGTCTGGGTTCCGCTGGCCATTTTGCCCGGCATGAAGCCAAGCTCCAGGAAAGGCTTAATGCCTCTGGCCTTATAGTCATCCATCACGCGGTCCAGATAGGTGAAGCAGTATGCCTCATGCTCTGCGCCCTCTGCGTCTTTATATGGCTGATAGATGCTCATATCCTCGCAGAACAGTCCATGGCCGCGGATATGCTTGAAGTGGCAGATATCCTGCACCATGGTGAGCTG
>JAGHUU010000293.1 GCA_018064695.1 Candidatus Blautia equi
TACCTGGACGGAAAACTGGATAAAAGCATTATTCTATTCGGTATCCCGGTCCTTAAGGTGATCGCCTGGCTGAAGAATCGAAAAAAGAAAAAAGAAGAACCTACAGCAGAACTGCCTGGCCCTGTTGAAACTCCCGAAGAAATTTCGGAAGAGACAGTCCCGGAAACGGTAACGGTTGTGGAAACGGAAGCTGAACAAAAACCTGAACCGGAGCTAAAGCCTGAGCCGGAACCAGAGCCCGAGCCAATTCCGGAACCAGAGCCGGAACCGGTAAAACCGGAGGCAGAAAAACCGGAGCAGCCCGCTCAGAAAAAGGCTGAAAAGAAGACGGAAAAGAAACCTGATCAGATAAAAGATCAGACAAAAGAGAAAAAAGCAGAGAAAAAGAAAGCTCCGAAAAAGAGTCCTGTGGATAAGCTCAATGATGTGATCGCTAAAATACGAAACGCGATCATCAATTTTGAGGAGACAAAGGCAAAGCTCACTGCCATGGCAGAAGAGTGGAAGGAGTTTCTTGGACATAAAAAAACAAAGGCGGCCATCAAACTGGTATTCCGTATGCTGGGTAAGATGTTAAAGCATATTATCCCTACAAAGATGTCAGGAGATGTGACCTTTGGCAGCGACAATCCATCCCTTATGGGAAATGTCCTTGCGGTAGTGGGTATGACGATCCCGCTCCACAAAAATTCAGTGAGACTGCACCCGCTCTTTAATGAGGGAAATGTCATCACAGGAGATCTGAAATTAAAAGGACGGATACGCATCGGCGTGTTCGTGGGCTGTGCACTCAGAATCGTGATCAGCAGAAATATATGGTTTGTGATCAACCACTTCAGGAAGAAGAAAAAGCAGGAGGGCTAAACAATGGCAGCAGAAAACAATTTTAAAGAGACCGTAAGCGCATTATTCCAGCAGCTGGATCAGGTAGTATCCGCAAAGACTGTAGTAGGAGATGCCATTCACCTTGGCGGAGATACCGTAGTTCTCCCTCTGGTAGATGTACAGTTTGGTATGGGCGCAGGTGCTTTTGGCGGAGATAAGAAAAACGGAGCAGGCGGTATGACCGGTAAGATCAACCCATGTGCAGTGCTTGTTGTTCAGAACGGAAATGCAAGACTTGTAAATGTAAAGAACCAGGACGGCCTTACCAAGGTTCTGGATATGGTTCCTGATTTCGTTGACAAATTCTCTGATATGACCGGTTTTGCAAAAAACAAAACAGAAGAGGAATAATCATAACTGATTATAAAAAACAGCATCCATAGAGGATGCTGTTTTTTTATTCTGCATATTTTCAGGCAACAAAAATGCCCCTGCATAAGCAAGGGCAGCTTGTTCGCTAAAGTATTATGGGTGCCATAAAGGTTTAGATCTTAGGCTCTCTCTACTTTACCAGATCTTAAACAAGAAGTGCAAACGTACATCTTCTTGGACTCTCCGTCAGCAAGTTTAACCTTAACGGATTTTACATTAGCTTTCCACATTCTATTAGATCTTCTATGAGAATGGCTCACGTTGTTTCCGAAATGAGCAGCTTTTTCACAAATTGCGCACTTAGCCATGATAGCACCTCCTTGACGCTTTTTTTCAACATTGATTATTTTAACAGATGGTTTCTGCTTTTGCAAGCAAAAAAATAAAAATATAAAAATAATATTTCTTTTTGAAAGGAAACCATGTATAATACACCTAAAATGCAAATATGGAGGTAAACATATGAATGGATATATTAATTCCGGCCTTGGTCAGATCGTAATTGATACAGACGTAATCGCTGTATATGCGGGCAGTGTTGCAGTAGAGTGTATCGGTATCATCGGTATGGCTGCAGTCAGCATGAAAGACGGACTGGTTAAACTCCTCAGAAAAGATGATCTGAAGCATGGAATCAGCGTTTCCATTACAGATGAAAATAAGATCCGCATGGATTTCCATGTGATCGTTGCCTATGGCGTAAATATACATGCAATCGCTGACAATCTCATTGACAGCGTAAAATATAAAGTAGAGGCTTTTACCGGAATGGAGATCGAAAAGATCAATATTTATGTAGAAGGCGTTCGTGCGATAGACTGATTTTAAGAGGAGGACTTTGTGGTGAGTACTAAAACCATCAATGCCAGCACACTTTCCAGAATGTTCTTAGCCGGCGCTAAGAATCTGGAAGCTAAAAAAGAATGGATCAACGAACTGAACGTATTTCCTGTCCCTGACGGAGATACCGGTACCAATATGACTATGACTATCATGTCCGCAGCAGGCGAGGTAAGCTCCCTGGAAGATCCGGACATGGAGACACTCTGTAAAGCTATTTCCTCCGGTTCCCTTCGCGGCGCCCGCGGAAATTCCGGCGTTATTCTTTCCCAGCTGCTTCGTGGTTTCACCCGCGTGGCTAAGAATCTTACCGAGCTTGACACCACTGCTGTAGCAGAAGCAGCACAGAAGGCTGTTGAAACTGCATATAAAGCAGTTATGAAACCTAAGGAAGGAACCATCCTTACCGTTGCAAAGGAAGCCGCACTGAAAGCAGCTGAGCTTGCACCTGAGATGGATGACCTTGAGGAGTTCTTTGCAGCAGTATTTAAACATGCTGAGGAGACCCTTGCCCGCACCCCTGAGCTGCTTCCTGTATTAAAAGAAGCCGGCGTAGTTGACTCCGGCGGCCAGGGACTTCTGGAGGTTATGCGCGGCGCCATGGATGGCTTCCTTGGAAAAGAAGTAGTTTATTCCTCCTTCGTGAAAACTGCAGGTCCTTAAGTGACTAAGATTTCCGAGGAGGCAGAGGAAGAG
>JAGHUU010000089.1 GCA_018064695.1 Candidatus Blautia equi
AGGTGTGTCCCACGGCAGCACCTCCTGAATAGGAGAGGTAAACCTGACCCCGCCGGAGGAGAGCGTATGGGCCTTCATTATTGATGGTTCCCGCCACATTCTCCCAGCCATATAATGGTCTGGATAAGAGAACTTTCTCTGATGTCAGAATAGTCGGATCCTTCTCATCAATAGTTGCAATATAAAGCATGGATCCGGAATCCAGCGGTGATCCGATATGATAGCGCTCGGACCAGACCACATAGGAGGTTCCTCCTGCTTTGAAATAAATCATATCCAGAGTAATTCCATCCTCTGTAAGAAAATGCCCGTTTTTCTGTCTCACGCGGACCGGCAGTTCCCAGCTGCCGGAATCCATAATGCTTCCGCTTCCTTTATATTTCATCACATGGGACTGCGGCGCCCACTTTTCACCGCCCACGGCAAAAAGAATATAAGGAACGCCTCCAATCATGTGCCATTCCGGTGCCCAGAAGGTCTGAATGAATTGATGTTCCTTAGAATAATCCAGAATCACACTGCAGGAGTGCCCTTCTTCAAAAAGTCCCATGATGGTATCCGCCTCCCGGAGGAACAGACCAATATTTCCATTCAGGTCATTTGTTGCAAGAAAATACCACTTACCTTCGTGCTTAAAGAAAACCGGATCGGCAAATCCCTTGAGTAATGGATAAGGATAAGCAGGTGATTGTATTTTTCCGGCATAATGCTCCGGTTCTTCCGTTTCTGTCCAGATGACAGGTTTGGTGCAGATGGATCCATCTGAATAATGTATGTTCACTGTATCGGTGCAGACAGAAGAATCAGCGATATCCGCATTATTATAAGGGATCTCTACCGACACCGCCTTTACAGGTGTCCACTGATCCAGAATGTCCTTCACCATGGAATCAGGTATCTCTACCTGGCTTCCTGCACTTTCCAGCGGAAGCGTACTACATTCTTTCAGCCCCTGATCCTGAAACCGAAGAAAATCTTTTGTCTCCCATACATAAAGCTTTCCAGGTGCAGTTTCCTCTATAGAATCATTCACATACTTTCCTGCTATATAGAAAGATTCTTTATCTCTGCTTACGATTGGATCTGAAATTCCGCGGGCGTCTATGGTATTATCTTCCTTTATGATTCCCTCCGGGAACAGAATGCCGCATCCCTGGTTCAGCTCCACCGCAGGTGAATCGCCCCACGCCATGCAAAAATGAACGCTGGCGGCAAGTCCAAAATCGTATTCCTCTTTTATGATCTGTTTTGTATATACTCTGATGATCGCCATTCTTCGAATTCCTCAAGTGATTATTTTCTCAGATTCCGGTGAAGAATCTGATTTTTATGTTGTACTTTCATCATACCATAAATAGTATATGTACACACAAAAAAGTCATCCGCTGATATATTTTTTGAAACGGATGAGCAGAAATATGATACACTGGAAAAAAACAGAGTGGGAGGATGTCAATTTGATCGAATTCAGGACCTTTGCTGATCTTCCAAGGGGCACCATGTATGATATTCTTCAGGATGCCTATTCTTTTGATGAGAGAAATAAAGCGATCTGGGATGATAACTGGAGAGAATCCGACGACTTTTTTTATCACAACCCGGAGATAGCAGGAAAATACAGTCTGGTCACATGTCTGGATGGTGAGCCCATCGGCTTTGTAACATGGGATCCAAGAAACCGTCCCGAATACGTTGAGATCGGTCACAACGGTATCCGTGAAAAATATAAAGGAAACGGTTATGGGCACATGCAGCTGGAAGAGGCGATCAATCGCATCAGACAGTATCCGGGCTTAAAGCGCATCATTGTATGTACAAATGCCAACCTGGTTGCTCCTAAAAATTATGAATCTGTTGGATTTACTTTATATGATAAGAAGCTGAACGAGACAGAGAGTTCCCATACAGGCGATTACCTGTACTATGAGATCAATCTGGAAAAATAAAGAGGGATAAGAAAATGAAACTGACAAGAAAATCTTTAAAAGACAGAAGCACCTACCAGGCGATGGGAATCCGGATTCCATCCTATGATGTGGAAGCAGTCTCTGCAAAAGCTGTGGCTGCGCCGCGCTGGGTACATTTCGGAATTGGAAATATCTTCCGCGTGTTTATTGGCGGAATTGCGGATCAGCTGTTAAATGAAGGGGTACTGGACCGCGGTCTTACCTGTGTGGAGACCTTTGATTATGATGTTGTGGATCAGATTTACACACCTTATGATAATCTGGGCGTGAGCGTGATCTTAAACAGTGACGGCAGCATAGAGAAGAGAATCCTTGGCTCCATGGCAGAAGCCGTAAAAGCAGACTTCTCTGACGAGGCATCCCGGAACCGAATGAAAGAGATCTTCATCAGCAAAGACCTGCAGCTGGTAAGCTTCACCATCACCGAGAAAGGCTATGCACTGAAAAACGCCGAAGGTGCATATTTCCCATATATTGAAAAAGAACTGGAATCCGGCCCGCAGCGTGTCGCAAGTGCCATGGGAATCCTGACTGCCATGCTTCTGGAACGCTTCCGCCATGGCGCAATGCCTGTCGCTCTGGTATCCATGGATAACTGTTCCCAGAACGGCGCACTTCTCCACAGATCCGTTCTGACTGTTGCAGAAGAATGGGTGAAACGTGATCTGGCAGAAAAAGAATTTCTTGATTATGTAAAAGACGAAAACAAAGTAGCATTCCCATGGACCATGATTGATAAGATCACCCCAAGACCTGCAGATAACATTGCAGAGATGCTTGAAAAGGATGGTCTGGAAGCCATGCATCCGGTGATCACATCCAAACGCACTTACATAGCACCTTTTGTCAATGCGGAGAAACCGCAGTATCTGGTGATTGAGGACGCATTCCCTAACGGAAGACCGGCGCTTGAGAAGGGCTTCGGCGTCTATATGGCAGACCGCGATACGGTAAATAAGGCGGAGCGCATGAAAGTGACCGCATGCCTGAATCCGGTACATTCTGCTACAGGTCCCCTTGGAGTTGTGCTTGGCATAGATCTCTACGCCGATCTGCTGGCAGTTCCTGAGATGATGAAACTGGCTAAAATGGTGGCCTATACAGAAGGCCTCCCTGTGGCAGCCGATCCCGGCATCATCTCCCCAGCGGCATTTACAAACGAGCTTTTTGAGGACCGTTTTCCTAACAGATATTTGGGCGATACCAACTTAAGACTGTCTACAGACGTATCCCAGGGAGTTGGCGTACGCTTTGGAGAAACCATCAAAAGCTACGTGGCAAAGGACGGCAGCGCAGAAAAACTGCTGGCCATTCCGCTTGGCATAGCCGGATGGCTCCGCTACATGTACGGCGTGGACGATCAGGGAATCCCTTATGAACTGGCACCGGATCCAATGAATGAAGAGATCCAGGATATGATGAAGGATATCGTGTTCGGCGATCCAACCTCCGTAAAAGATCAGCTCCGTCCGATCCTCTCAAATGAAAATGTCTTTTTCACCAACCTCTACGAGGCAGGTCTTGGAACCAGAATCGAGGACCTGTTCCGCGAAATGATCAGCGGCAAAGGAGCCACAAAGGCTACTATCTGCAAGTATATGAGGGACTGAACGAGCACGCCTCTTCAAAGGCTTGCATTTTAAGAAAAAACGTGATATTCTCTATTCTCGCGTAGGACAAAAGAGTCGGCATATGGAGGTGCTGGCTCTTTTTTTGTTGTCTATGAATAAAACAGATTGGGAGAAATCAGTATGAAGGAGCTCAGAGGACATATTCCGAGAATCGGGAAAAGAATTGTAAAATCAGCGATTGGAGTGTGGTTATGTTATCTGATACATAAGCTGAGGAACGGAAGCGGGATCATTTTTTATTCACAGTTAGCTGTGCTCTGGTGCATTCAGCCTTATGTGAAGGACAGTTTAAAGAATGGAATACAGAGAACAGTCGGTACTTTGATCGGGGCATTTTACGGGCTAATCGTGATTTTTATCAGTGTCTACTGCTTCCCTGCCTTTTTCAGAATGGAATTATGCTACGGCACCCTGATTGCAGTCAGTGTGTTGATGGTCTTATATACAACGGTGGTCCTGAATAAGAAGTCAGCCTCCTATTTTTCTACTGTCGTACTCCTCAGCATAGTGGTCAATCATATTGGTGACAGTAATCCGTTTTTGTTTGTGTGGAACAGGGTGCTGGATACAATGATCGGAATTGTGCTGGGCGTGGGAATCAATATGTTCCGTATTCCCAGAAAAAAACGAAAAGACATTCTTTTTATTTCGGGAATCGATGAGACGCTGCTAGATGAGAAGGAGATGATATCTCCGTACAGCAAAATAGAATTGAACCGCATGCTTGACGAAGGCGCCAACTTCACTGTATCCACCATGCGAACCCCGGCATCAGTCATTGATGCGTTGGACGGGATCCACTGGAAACTGCCCCTGATCGTTATGGACGGGGCCGCATTGTTTGACATGAAGGAGCGCATCTTCCTGAAAACAGTAAAAATGGAGCGCAAGCTCTGTGGTGAGATTAGAGGTTTTCTGGCCAAATGGAACCAGAACTATTTCATGAATATCGTGATAGACGGTGTACTGGTAATTTCCTGCCCGGATATCAGCACGGACACTGAGAAGAGTATTTATAATACACTTAGAAAATCACCCTACCGCAATTTTGTCCGCAAAGATCTCTCCGAGGACGGCGACCTTCTGTACTTTATGTGCATAGGTGAGAAGGCAAAGATGGATCTTCTGTATGAAGATCTGCAAAACCAGACTTATTATACTAAATTAAAAACCCTGTATTATCCATCCACCTACTACCCGGGCCAGATGTATCTGAAAATATACGACCAAAATGCAACCAAAGATCAGATGGTTACCTATCTGAAAGAACTCACAGGAGCAAAGCAGACACTCTCTTT
>JAGHUU010000050.1 GCA_018064695.1 Candidatus Blautia equi
GTGAAGAATACCCGCCTCCTCGCCGTGACCACCCCATCTCTGGATGCGCAGCAGGTGCGCAACGGGCGCGAAGCGTTTGCGCGCATGGGCTTTTCCCGCGAGGAATGCAAGCTCATGGATTATGAGGAGAGCTTCTACTACTATATTTTCACACAGAAAAAAGACCTCTGGAACAGAAACATCGCCTGGTACAGCTTTGACGGCAACGATGTGACTTACCGGAATTTTGAAATGAAGAATACGGAAAAGAATGTGCAGATCCGCCTTTCAGAGCCTCAGTACACCGTTCTTCCTGTGGAGGGACCGGTCAGAGACGCAGCTTTTGCACGCTTTATCCGTGAGACCATAAAAGGAGAGTTCATTTCCAGCGTGCACCTGAACGGAGAGGGCTTTGACCAGGAATGGGCAGGGGAATCCATCAAGCTCATGTGCTTCCAGAGAAGAAAGGTCTTCTACGGAAACAACCTCTATGCCAGAGGCGCCTGCGCTTCCGGCGTGGAAAAGACCGAGGAGAAGAACCTTAAAAACTACCGTTTTATGAGCAGCTCTCTGGTCACCCACAGCGTGGGCATGGACATGAGAGTGAACGGCGCCAACGCCTTCCATCCGCTTCTGGAAGCCGGCATCAACTGGTTTGAGTGCAGCGGCGGCTGCGAACTGATCCTGGACCGCGCGGAGGAGCTGATCTTCTCAGTCAGCGACGGCGTGGAAAAATGGAAGATCTCCATGGAGCTTCCGGGCGTGCCTAAGAGACCGAATAAGACCACCCGCCTGTCCCTTCATATGGAGTATGTTTCCAAAGACGAGTGCGTGATCACTGTAAAAGATCTGGGCTTTGGGGATCTGTTCCCATCTACAGGCAAGATCTGGAAGGAGCGCACCAACTGGCTGAAAGGAGAGGCAGAAGCATGAGTGCATTTATTCTTTGTCAGACCAGAAAGGCCGGACGGCCGTATTATATAGAAAATATCCGTACCAATATTTATACCATAGAGGAGCTGTGCTATTACCTCTGCAATAACCTCTATCTGGTGGATAGCACCATCATGAATGAGGAACTCTGCACCTGGCTGGGCGAAGAGCTGGGACTGCAGGCCCTGGCTTATAAGATGAGAGGGCTTGTGGGCAAATACACCGCAGAGGCAGACATGCTCTACCCAATCTTCCGCGAGATCAATTATCTCACCTACGAGGAGATGAAGGATCTGAACGCCCGCCTCACAAAGCTTGAGAAGGAAACGCCTCTGGTTCGTGAGAAGAAAAAAGTGGATACCCTCATGAAAAATGAGATGTATGTGCAGGCCATCCGCGGCTACCAGATGCTTCTTGGCAAGCCGGAGATGGAGGAAGAGGGGGAATTTAAGGCAGCGATCATGAACAATCTGGGCTGTGCTTTTGCAAGATTATTCCAGATGGACCGCGCAGCCGATTGCTTCCGCAAGGCCTTTGAGACCTGCGGCAATAAAGAGTACCTGAAGAGCTTTCTTCTGGCATACAGAAGCGTGAGAACTCCAATCGAGTACGCCAGCGTGCAGGCGGAGCTCGGCGTGGATGCAAAGGTGATCAGCGAGGTCAGCGAGGAGCTGGAGCACTTTGCCAGAAAGCCGGAGCCGCAGGTGTACATCCAGCATGTGGATGAGATCCTGGAGCGCTTAACCAGCGAGTATCACAGAAGCACCGGAGCCTAAATACGGTATTGCTTTTGAAAGATAAGTAGTATATAATTTTTGTGGTTTGTTTGCTGTCCGCAAACAGCTGTTTTTCACACAAAATATAATGTGTATTGAAAAAATGAAATTGAGATAAAGACAGGAGCGAAGAAAATGAGTACAGACAGATATACAAGTCCATTGTCTGAGCGCTATGCAAGTAAGGAAATGCAGTACATTTTCTCCCAGGATATGAAATTCCGTACCTGGAGAAGATTATGGATCGCACTTGCTGAGACAGAGAAAGAGCTCGGCCTCTCCATCACCGATGAGCAGATCGAAGAACTGAAGAGCCATGTGGACGATATCAACTACGATGTGGCAAGAGCTCGCGAAAAAGAGGTTCGCCATGATGTTATGTCCCACGTTTATGCTTACGGCGTACAGTGCCCGAAAGCAAAGGGAATCATCCATCTGGGAGCTACTTCCTGCTACGTAGGCGATAATACCGATATCATTGTTATGACGGAGGCATTAAAGCTTGTCAGAAAGAAACTGGTGAATGTGATCGCTGAGCTTGCAAAATTTGCAGATCAGTACAAGGATCAGCCTACTCTGGCTTTCACACATTTCCAGCCTGCACAGCCTACCACCGTTGGTAAACGTGCCACCCTCTGGACACAGGAATTCCTGCTTGACCTTGAGGATCTTGAGTATGTGATCAGTACCATGAAGCTTTTAGGTTCCAAGGGAACCACCGGAACACAGGCCAGCTTCCTGGAGCTCTTTGACGGAGACCAGGAGACCATCGATAAGATCGATCCAATGATCGCAGAGAAGATGGGCTTCAAGCAGTGCTACCCTGTATCCGGACAGACCTATTCCCGTAAGGTGGACACCCGTGTTATGAACATTCTTGCAGGTATCGCAGCAAGTGCTCATAAGATGTCAAACGATATCCGTCTTCTTCAGCACCTGAAAGAGGTGGAGGAGCCATTTGAGAAATCCCAGATCGGTTCTTCCGCTATGGCATATAAGAGAAATCCTATGAGAAGTGAGCGTATCGCATCTCTTTCCCGTTACGTGATGATCGATGCCCTGAACCCGGCTATCACATCCGCTACCCAGTGGTTTGAGAGAACTCTGGATGACTCCGCTAACAAACGTCTTTCTATTCCGGAAGGCTTCCTGGCTATCGACGGTATCCTGGATCTGTGCCTGAACGTAGTAGACGGACTGGTTGTATATCCTAAGGTTATTGAGAAACGTCTCATGTCCGAGCTTCCATTTATGGCTACCGAGAACATTATGATGGATGCTGTTAAGGCCGGCGGCGACCGCCAGGAGCTGCATGAGCGCATCCGTGAGCTTTCCATGAAAGCCGGTTATAATGTAAAGGCAGAGGGCAAGGATAACAACCTGCTTGAGCTGATCGCAGCCGATCCTGCATTTAACCTGACTCTTGAGGAGCTTCAGAAGACCATGGATCCTAAGAAGTATGTTGGCCGTGCAAAAGAGCAGACCACAGCTTTCCTTGACAAGGTTGTTAATCCGATTCTTGAGGAGAGAAAAGAGCTTCTTGGCGTGAAAGCTGAGATCAATGTCTGATTTTTTTCGCAGACAGTTTTAGACAGAGTGTTATAGATTGATTAGTTTATATATCTTTATGGGGACGGTCAGGGACTGTGCCCAGGACACAGGAGGAAAGTGTTATGGTAAAAGCAATTGTAGGTGCTAACTGGGGAGACGAAGGTAAAGGTAAAATTACTGATATGCTCGCTGAGAAGGCTGACATCATCATCAGATTTCAGGGAGGCGCTAA
>JAGHUU010000081.1 GCA_018064695.1 Candidatus Blautia equi
GTAACTGCACACATATCTGGTATGAAATAATAGGTGACAGAATTGAAATTATCGAATCTTTGCAATAAGATTTCACTGATTCTGCAGGCCCTCTGGTGCGCCCTTCTGTACTTTATTATAGAAGCCATCAGCCGCCACTCCGTGGTAAAGGCCTGGAGCTATATGACTAAATCACCACTGGTATTTGCATACAATACAGGCTTTCTGTTTGTAACCATGCTGATCGTGTATCTGTTCCGGCGCAGGGTGTTCTGGCGTATCCTGATCTCCCTGCTCTGGCTTTCCCTGGGTCTCATTAACGGTGTGCTTCTGATGTCCAGAGTCACACCTTTCACCGGCCCGGATTTAAAGCTTTTAACAGATGCCGCAAGTATATCCAACAAGTATCTGACGCCCACCACCTCCGTCATTGCGGTGGTTGTGGTGGTGCTGATGGTGTTTGTGCTGCTCTTTGCTATCATCAAGGCACCTAAGTACCGCGGAACCTTAAAGTACCGCTACAATCTGCCTCTGGTGCTTGCGGGATTTCTTGCCTTTGCCGGCATCACCCAGCTGGCTCTGGAAAAGCGCGTGCTTTCCAACTATTTTGGAAACATTGCCTTTGCCTACGAGGATTACGGTTACCCATACTGCCTGTTCACTACCATTTTCAACACCGGTATCAGCCAGCCCCGCGATTACTCCGAGGAGGAGATCCAGCGAATCATCGCCAGCGAGAGCGGTCTGCAGGAAACCAGGGAGGGAGAGTATCCTAATATCATCTTCCTTCAGCTGGAATCCTTCTTTGATCCTATGCTGGTGAATTATCTGGAGATCTCCGAGGATCCTATCCCGAATTTCCGGAAGCTCATGAAAGAGTATTCCTCCGGTTATTTCAAGGTTCCAAGCGTGGGCGCAGGTACCGCCAACACTGAGTTTGAAACCATCACCGGCATGAGTATGCACTATTTTGGACCGGGCGAGTATCCATATAAGAGTATTCTCAAGGAGAGCACCTGCGAGAGTACCCCTTATGTGCTGAAAGACCTGGGCTACACTACCCATGCTATTCACAATAACGAGGCCAACTTCTACGGAAGAAAGAACATCTTCCCGAATCTTGGCTTTGACAGCTACACCTCCGCCGAGTACATGCCGGAGGAGGACGACCAGAATATCCAGGGCTGGACCCGCGACAGGGTTCTGACGGACGAGATCCTGAAGTGTCTGGACAGCTCCGAGGGACCGGATTATGTGTACACCATCTCCGTGCAGGGGCATGGTTCTTATCCGGAAGAGCCTATTCTGGAGGATCCGGAGATCACCGTGAGCGGTTCCCCTACTAAGGAGAAGGACTACCAGTGGGAGTACTACGTAAATCAGATCCGTGATATGGATGTTTTCGTGGGCGAGCTGGTGGCTGCTCTTGAGGAATACCCGGAGGACTGTATTCTGGTTATGTACGGGGATCATCTCCCTACCATGGATCTCACGATTGAGAATCTGAAGAACAAGTATCTCTTCCAGACTCAGTACGTGATCTATGACAATTTTGGCATGAAGAAGCAGAATGTGAATCTGGCGGCTTACCAGATGGCGGCTACTATTCTGGATCGCATTGGCATCCACAACGGCAGCCTGATTCGCTATCATCAGGCCAGAAGAAACAGCAAAAATTATCAGGTTGACCTGGAGATGCTCCAGTATGACCTGCTTTACGGTGCGAAGTACTCCTACGATGGGGAGAATCCTTATAAGAGGACCAAGATGCGTCTGGGTCTTTACGACACAACGCTGGATACTATTTCCCTGGTGTCCTTATCGGATTACACCTATTACCTTCGCGGCACCAACTTTACCCCATCCAGTGAGGTGAAGCTGAACGGGGAGTGGTACAAGACCGTATATGTTAACCCGACCACCCTGGTCATCACCGGCACGGAGCTTAAGGATTTTGACCGCATTGCCGTTAATATAAGAAGCAACAGCTCCACCAGGAAGGCTCTGAGCAAAAGCTATGACCGCGCCGTGTACGCCATTATGAAGACGAACCCGTGGAACATAGAAGCACACTATGATAAATCCGGAGAATGAGATCATGAATTATGAAGAAGCTGTAGAGTACATAAACAGTACTCCGAAATTTACAACTAAAAATAAACTGGAGCATACTAAGGAGTGCCTGGCCCGCCTGGGCAACCCGCAGGATCGCTTCCGCGTGATCCATGTGGCCGGTACCAACGGAAAGGGCAGCAACTGTGCGTTCCTTACTTCTATTTTAAGAGAAGCCGGTTATTCCTGCGGACTCTTTACCTCCCCGCATCTGGTGGATATTAAAGAGCGCTTCCAGATCAATGAGGTTATGATCGATAATGATACTTTTCTGGATGCTTTCCACAGGGTAAAGAAGCTGGCGGACGAGCTGGTGGAAGAGGGCAG
>JAGHUU010000018.1 GCA_018064695.1 Candidatus Blautia equi
ATGGATGAGAGCGAGGACCTGCGGGAGCAGGATGCCGTAGTGCAGGTATTCTTTATGCGCGGCGGTAAGATGATCGGAAGAGAGCACTTTTTCCTGCGCGTGGCCAGAGGTGATACCAAAGCCCAGGTTTTATCAAGCTTCCTGAAACAGTTTTATGCAGGCACACCGTACATCCCTAAGGAAATCGTTCTTCAAAAGGAGATCGAGGATGCCGAAGTCATAGAGGAATGGCTTACCACCAGAAGAAAGCAGAGAGTGCATATCCGTGTGCCGAAAAAAGGAACCAGGGAGAAGCTGGTGGAGATGGCGGCGGAGAATGCCGAGATGGTTCTCACAAAGGACAGAGAGCGCATCAAGAGAGAAGAGGGACGCACCATTGGCGCTGTAAAAGAAGTGGAGGAGTGGCTTGGCATGTCGGGACTGACCCGCATGGAGGCCTTCGATATCTCCAACATCAGCGGCTACGAATCCGTTGGCTCCATGGTCGTCTATGAAAAAGGCAAGCCAAAGCGCAGCGACTACCGCAAGTTCAAGATCAAATGGGTGGAAGGACCGAACGACTACGCCAGTATGGAAGAAGTCCTTACAAGGCGCTTTACCCACGACAGCAGCGGCGAGTACGACAGCTTTGCCCGCATGCCGGACCTGATCCTTATGGACGGTGGCCGCGGCCAGGTAAACATTGCGGAAAAAGTGCTGGGAGAGCTGGGACTCTCCATACCCGTCTGTGGTATGGTAAAAGATGACCACCACCGCACCAGAGGGCTGTTCTTCAACAATGTGGAGATCCCCATTGATACCACCAGCGAAGGCTTTCACCTGATCACCAGAATTCAGGATGAAGCCCACCGCTTTGCCATAGAGTTCCACAGATCCTTAAGAAGCAAGGAGCAGGTACACTCGATTCTGGATGACATTCCGGGCATCGGCGATACCAGAAGAAAGGCTTTGCTCCGCAAGTTCAAATCCGTGGAGAATATCCGCGATGCCTCAGAGGAGGAGCTGGCGGCAACAGAAAATATGAATGCCCGCAGTGCCAGATCCGTATACGAATTCTTCCACGTGGGAGGAAAAACAGAGGCAGAGAAGCAGCAATAAGTTTTCAGTGACTGTAGAACGGCCGGTTACAGTTCACACGGACGGGATTTTCAAAAGAATTTCCCGGCCGTTTATGGTATTTTGCCCCTGATTATGTTATAATTATCATGTATGTTCGTAACTATGCGGTTAGGAACATTTGCGTATGCTTTTAAAAAAGGAGAAACGACCATATGAGAGGCGTAGAGCTGACCAAGATGATGCAGGAGCTGAATCTCACCAATATCACTCCTGAGATAGATCTTTCTGAAATGCGGATCATAACCGCCGAGATCAACAGACCTGCCCTTCAGCTGACCGGGTATCTGGAGCACTTTGCAAACGAGCGCGTGCAGATCATCGGATACGTAGAATATACCTACCTGATGCAGCTGAATGACACAGAGCGTCTGTATAAATATGAGAGACTGATTTCCAGTAATATCCCATGTGTCATATTCAGTACCATGACCAGACCGTCCCCTGATATGATCGACCTGGCCCTGAAATACAATGTACCTACATTTATCAGTGAGCGAACCACCTCCAGTCTTATGGCGGAGATCATCCGCTGGCTGGGCGTACAGCTGGCACCGTGCATTTCCATTCACGGCGTTCTGGTAGATGTTTTCGGCGAAGG
>JAGHUU010000127.1 GCA_018064695.1 Candidatus Blautia equi
GAACCGGCGGAGACGAGTTTATGGCATTTCTCCATGCCGATGCGGAAAAAGCCTACGACCTGTCCAGAGCACTGAACCGTGAGGCAGAAAAATGGAGCGGAGCTCTGGTGCAGAATCTGTCTCTCTCCGTGGGCTACGTGGTTGCCAGAGAGCATCAGACAGCCGGCATCGAAGATCTGATCCGCATGGCGGACGAAAAAATGTACGAGGCCAAAGCCAACTTTTACATGCAGTCCGGCAAAAACCGAAGAAGAAACGACAGAAGACGTGCTGCCATTGAGCAGAAACAGAAAGAATATATGGACATCATCAGCTCCTTTGCCAGTGATGTCACAGGTCTCTATGTGATCGATAAAGAGAAGCGCGAGGTAACGGCGTACAGAACCTCCGCCTCCGACCACCGCATCCGAAGCGGCGTGCCTATGGATATCGGCTTTGAGGCTGCTATGAATCAGTTTATTGACTCCAGAGTACATCCGGATGATAAGGAACCAATGCGCATGAATGTGCAGCTGGATTTCATTTCCAGAGAACTGGCAGAGAAAAAATCCTTTATCTATCACTTCCGTACCCTGATCAACGGCGAGATCAATTATCACTACATGAAATGCATCCGAAATCTGGAGGGCGAGGATTACGATAAGATCATCGTTTCCTTCTGTCCTGAGGATAATATCACGGTCAGAAAGAAGGTTCTGGAATCCGCTGGCGCGATAAGAAACAGCAGAAAAACCCTTCTTCTTGTGGATAAAGAGGATGAGGAAAGCCTGAGACTCCGCGATATGCTGGAGCAGGAATTTATCTGTCTGGAAACCCAGACCGGAAAAGAAGCCCTGTGCATTCTGAAAGAAAAGAGAAACGATATCACCGCAGTTCTCTACAGGGAGGACATTGCGGATATCAATGCCCTGCAGTTCCTGGGAGAAATGGATAAGGATGATGATCTGGAGGGAATTCCTGTCATTGTCATGTCGGATTCCAGACAGGAATCAGCTGAAAAAGAATATATCAACGCCGGTGCCACCGAGCTCTTCCGTCGTCCTTATGACTTCACCATTCTGCGGCACCGTCTTGAAAACGTAATTAAGATGAAGATGGTATCCGACTCCCTGGATGAGATCGAGACCGATGACCTCACCGGCCTTTATACCAAACAGGCATTCTTCTACCATGCGCGGGTGCTGATTGACGCCAGCCCGGAAGAATCCTTCACCATTGTGATCTCGGATATCCTGAACTTTAAGATCTATAATACCGTTTACGGCGAGAGCAAAGGCGATGAGCTTCTGCAGAACCTGGCGCAGAAGATCCATAAGTCCGTGCAGAGCGGCATAGTGGCAAGATACGGTGCTGACCAGATCATCGTCATAGGCAAGACCCCTGCAGGCAAAGATATCACCTGGCATGTGACCCACATACAGGAATATGTAAACCGGGAATTAAAAGAGAATGTGACTCTGAAATTCGGTATTTACGAAAATGTGGATCACAGTCTGGACATTGCCCGTATGTGTGACAGAGCACTGGTAGCCCTCAAGGCATCCAAGGGTAATTTTGACAGCAACTACGCAAAATTTGACGGACCGGTCAGCCAGCAGCAGCTTCGCGGTCAGTTCTATGAATCTATTTTCCGAAGTGCCATTGACAATGAGGAATTTGTGGTCTGGTATCAGCCTAAGTACAGCCCTTATACAGAAAAGATCGTCGGCGCGGAAGCTCTGGTACGCTGGAAGACCTCCGATGGCGGAATGCTCTCCCCGGGAGAGTTCCTGCCGGTATTTGAGGAGGACGGCCTGATCCGCGAACTGGATGAGTATGTATTCCGTAAGGTTTGTGCGGAGCAGAAAAAATGGGTGGATCGGAACGTAAAGATCATTCCGATCTCCGTAAACCTTTCCCGCAACAGTATGCATCAGAGCAATGTCGTAAAACGATATAAAGCAATCGTGGAGGAGTACAACATCTCGCCTGCATGTGTGCCGATTGAGATCACCGAGAGCGCGGCTATTGGAAATGAGGAGATCAAGCCTCTGGCGGATGCCTTCTATGAGGCAGGCTTCTCCCTGCACATGGACGACTTCGGCTCCGGAAAATCCTCTATCGCAGGTCTCAACTATCTGCATTTCGACACAGTTAAGCTGGACCGAAGCCTCATTGAATTTATTGGAAACGAGGATGGAAACCTGGTGCTGATGTACACGGTTGCCCTTGGAAAAGAGTTGGGTCTGCACCTGGTTGCCGAGGGCGTGGAGACCGTTGAGCAGGTGAACTATCTGAAGGACATCGGCTGCGAGACCATCCAGGGCTATTACTACAGCCGCCCGCTTCCTGTGGAGGAATTTGAAAAGCTCGTTCACGAGAAGAAAGAGCTGGATGAGGCCCATTTTGACCCGAGATATAAATTCACTGCCACAGACAGCGTGGTGAAACGTGCCATGGACCGCATGCTGCAGCGCATGCCGGGCGGATTCTTCACCTATCGAAGCGACGATTCTACCATTCTCTCCTCCAACCACTATCTCTGGAAGATGTTCGGCTGCGAGACAGAGGCAGAGTTCATGGAATACGTGGGCGGCACATTTAAAGGCATGGGCTTCGAGGAGGACCTGCAGACCGTGGAGGAATTCATTGCGCAGCAGATCGAGAAGGATTCCGAGGAGATGGACTATGTGGAGTACCGGATCCTCAGGAAAGATGGTCAGAAGATCCCTGTAGTGGATTACGGTCACCTGGATCACCAGGCGGACGGCGGCATCTTCTATGTATTTATCACAGAAGCCAACAAGCCATACCGTATGTGAGTAAAAAAATTATCAGATCAGCAGGTAGAAAAAATGAACAAGAATGAATTTTGCAAACGCCCGCCTATGGGGTGGAACAGTTATGATTATTACGATACCACGGTGACAGAGGCAGACATCCGCGCCAACGCAGCCTTTATGGCAGAGCATCTGAAGGATGCGGGCTGGGAGTATGTTGTGGTGGATATTGAGTGGTATGCTCACGATCCCGGCACTCAGAGAGACCTGTATCAGTATATTCCGTTCTGGCCTATGGAGATGGATGAGTACTCCAGAGTCATTCCGGATCCTGTGCGCTTCCCGTCCTCTGTGAACGGGGCAGGCTTTAGGCCTCTGGCTGACTATGTGCACAGCCTGGGACTGAAATTTGGTATTCACGTCATGAGGGGCATTCCGCGTCAGGCGGCAGCAGCTCATGCTAAGATCAAAGGCACCGATGTGACCGCCAACCAGATCGCCGATCCTTCCTCTATCTGCAAGTGGAACCCGGATATGTACGGTGTACGCGATATGGAAGCAGGCCAGCTTTATTACGACTCCGTGATAGAGCTCTATGCAGAGTGGGGTGTGGACTTCATTAAATGCGACGATATCTGCGTCATCGAGAGCACCGATGTGCCGGAGATCCACAGATATGCTTCCAAACATGAGATCCGCATGATCGCTAAGGCTATTGAAAAGCAGGGACGACCGATCGTGTTCTCCCTTTCCCCTGGTCCTGCCCATCTGGAGCAGGCGTGGATCTACCAGAAATATGCCAACATGTGGCGCATCACCGGCGATTTCTGGGATGACTGGAAGGCTCTGAAAAACATGTTCTGCCGATGCGAGCTCTGGCAGGATCATGTAAAAGAGGGCTGCTATCCGGACTGCGACATGCTGCCCCTTGGCAAGCTTGGCCGCGGCTTTGGCGATGAGCGCGACAGCAACTTTAATAAAGAAGAAGAGCGCACCATGTACACACTCTGGTGTATCTTTGGCTCCCCTCTTATGGCCGGCGGCGATATGCTGCACTATGAGGAGGACGTGCTGGAGATGCTGAACAATAAAGAAGTACTGGAACTGCTGGATCCTGACTGCAGGGGCCGTCAGGTGATCCGCGATGAGGAGAAAGCCATCTGGATCGCTGAGAACAGATGGAAGAAGACTGCCTATGCGGCACTTTTCAATCTCTCTGATGAGGAGAAGGAGATCAGCGGAACGCTGGATGAGCTGCATGTGGGAATGGAAAGCCTGAAATGCAGAGAATTATGGACCGGAGAGAGCAATGAGATCTCCGGTAAAAAGATCTCTGCTGTGATTCCGGCCCATGGATGTAAGCTGTATCAGATTCTGGATTAATTCAGTCCGGACTGAATGGCCATTGTTTCTTTAAAGAAGTGATTGAATACTGCGATGGTCCGGCCAACGCCGATCATGGCAATGAGGGTACCAAGGCCGATTCCCACCATAAGATTTCTTTTGAAGATAAGACCAAGGACTGCGGAGCAGAACGCACTGGTGCAGTCCACAATGTTTTTGGTGGTGCCCATGTCTTTATGGATCTTGCCTGCAATGGCATGGACAATGCCGTCTCCCGGGTTCATAATGAGCTGCATGTTCACCGTGACGGCAGCTCCGATACCGGTGAGGATGATGGCAATGAAGAGGATGATGAGCTTCTGAACCATGGTGTCGGTGGGAAGCTGAAACAGGCTGCCAAAGAGGTTCAGAAAACGTGTGAACACGATGCTGAGGGGAATCTGCAGCAGGTCGGAGATCTTACGGTTTTTGCCCTTGATGATAAATTCCGCAGCCACAAACACGCAGTACCAGAACAGTGTGAGATCACCAAACGAGAGCCCGGTGATCAGCGATATGGTGTACGGTACAGAGATAATGGGGGACGCGCCCAGCAGGGATTTGGTATTCAGCGTAATACCAAGCGCCAGCACCATCATGCCAAGAAAATAATAGATAAAACGTATGGAGAACTGCTTATTCATGTATTTTTTCATACTGTTTTCCTTTCAAAATGAAACATCTGGGACAGGGACCTGTCCCACTTTTTTATTGCTTTTATTATACAGAAAAAGAAAAGGGAATGTAAGCTAATGATGGAAAAAAGTGGTGGAACATGATAGACTGTGGATGCAGTAAATCTTTAAAAAGAGTTTGGAGAACAGAAGGGATATAAATATGAACGTACAGGAATTTCAGGCAAAATTAGGAGAGATCTGCAAGCTGGCAGAGGAGAAGGGAAATCAGCTGGACGCAGCGGAGATCCGTGAGTTTTTTAAGGGAATGGATCTGGACCAGAGCCAGCTTTTAAAAGTAGTACAGTATCTGAAGATGAAGGGTGTGGCCATTCAGGGTATTGAGGCAGCCGCACCGGCTGAGGAAGAGGCAGAAGAGGAGGAAAAAACCGTTCCGCTTACTCCTGAGGAAGCAGAGTATGTAAAGGGATACCTGGATACGCTTCCGGCAGCGCCGGTTTCCGAAAAGAGCGTGGAAGAGCTCTTTTCCGCACTGAAAAACGGAGATGTATCCGCCCAGGCAGAGCTGGTAGCCAGATACCTGCCGGTGGCAGCGGAGATGGCAGTGGCCATGAACTGCGAGGAGATCTACATTGCAGATCTCATTCAGGAAGCAAACATCTGCGTCCTCACTGCACTGGATCAGGAGGAGCCGGCTGCAAAGAGCGATGCATGGCTCCGGCTGGAGATCAGAAAAGGTATTACCCAGGCCATCGACGAGGAGACCCAGAGCAAATATGCCGATGAGCAGCTGGTGGAAAAGGTACAGAAGCTGGAGAATGCTATAAAAGAACTCTCTGAAGATGACGAGAGTACCGAAAGTGCCTTCAGCATCAACGAGCTGGCCATCATCCTGGATATGGAGATCGACGAGATCAAAGATATCCTTCGACTCACCGGGGATGAAAATTAAGAGAGTACGGATACAGGAGGAAGAAAAATGAATATTGCAGTTGTGTTTTATTCTCTGGAAGGAAATACCAGATATGCTGCGGAGCGAGCAGCAGACAGACTGGAAGCCGATTTAATTGAACTGATTCCGGTGAATGAGTATCCTAAAAAAGGACTGGCGAAGTTTTTCCATGGCGGAAAATCAGCAGTCTTTGGAGAAAAGCCGGAGCTGAAGCCTTATGAATTTGAGGATGGAAAATACGATAAAGTAATCTTAGCCTGCCCTGTATGGGCCTCCAAATGCGCGGC
>JAGHUU010000028.1 GCA_018064695.1 Candidatus Blautia equi
TTTTGAATATTATAACTTATTCCTCATCGTCCTCAGGTGGAAGGCGCTTCAGGAACAGATCATAGACGCCGTCGATCACGCGCTGATCGCTGACGAAGAAATATTCCTCGCTTTTGGTTCTCATAATGATGACAGGGTCATCCTCCTCTGCATCCACAGGATAAAGGACCACATATCTTCTGCCCTCAAAATTTATGGTGTCCAGGATCTCAAGCTCGGACTCGTTTCCCTCATCATCTCTTAATACCAGTACATCCGGTACATAATTCTTTTTCTTCATGTTTGTATCCTCTCTGTTTGTTCATGGATAAATGAAATATATCACAAGTGCATATCGCTTACAACGATTTTATAAACATTTCACATTCGCTTAATGAGTTTTTTCTTGATACCCGTGGGTCATAATGATAGAATAAACGGGTATTTTTGATTGTATAAAATAAAAGGAGAATCTTATGAAAAAACATGTGTTACCCGCAATACTCCTCTCGGCTGCTCTTGCAGCTGCAGCATTCACCGGCTCTGTCTCTGCCGAGACTGTTGACCAGTACCGAAGCGAACTTACCAACGAATGGATCGATTCCTCTCTTAAGGATCAGCGTCCAGTAGCTATTACAGTAGATAACGAGGTCATTGCTCTGGATCACTTCGGTTCCAATCAGGCAGATATCTGCTACGAGATCATGAACAGCACTGCCAACGGCCGTGTTACCCGTCTTATGTATGTAGTAAAGGACTGGGAGAACCTGGAGCAGTTTGGCAGCATCAGAAGCGCCCGTCCTACCAACTTTATGCTGGCAGCTGAGTACAACGCCATGCTGGTTCATGACGGCGGCCCATTCTATATCAACGATTATGTTGCCAAGAACTATACCAACAACTTAAGCGGCGGTTTTGCCCGTTTTTCCAACGGCAAAGATACAGAGTTTACAGAGTATGTAACCAGCCAGCCATATACCAATCCTAAGACAGGAAGTTCCTATGCAGGACTCATTGACAGAGTGGCTCAGGCCGGATATTCCAGAACCTATACCGATCTTTACGAGGGACCACATTTCAGCTTCTCTGACTTCGAATTTACACTGGATGATGCTGCCGATGCCGTGGATGCTATGCTGATCAGCCTTCCATTCCCTCATAATGAATCCAAGCTGGCCTACAACTTTGAGACAGGAACCTATGATTATTATGAGTATGGAAAAGCCCATCTGGACGCACTGGATGGAATGATCTCCACTTATAAGAACGTGATCCTTCAGGACTGCGATTTCACTCTTTTAGATGAGAACGGTTACATGGTATACAACCTCACAACCAGCGCAGTACACGACGGCTACTATCTCACCAACGGAAAAGCCATTCCGATCACCTGGAGCAAAGATACCGAGAGCGGCATCACAGCTTATAAGAATGCTGCAACCGGTGAGCCTCTGATGCTGAATACCGGTAAGACCTATATCGCAATTATTCCATCCGACAGCTTTGCTTCACTCAGCATTCAGTGATTGCTATGAAATACTATTATGCACCTATGGAGGGCATCACCGGTTATCTTTACCGAAGAGCCCATCACGATTTCTATCCCGGAATTGACAGGTATTATATCCCTTATGTGGAACCCCATGAAAAGCGTGCCTTCAATTCCAGGGAAAAGAACGATATCTCCCCGGAGAACAATCATGGACTGAACGCAGTACCGCAGATCTTAACCAGAGATGCCGAAGGCTTTGTAAGAATGTCCCGCTTTCTTGTGGAACAGGGCGGATATACAGAGATCAATCTAAATCTCGGCTGCCCATCCGGAACTGTGGTTTCCAAAGGAAAAGGTTCCGGCTTTCTGGCATTTACAGATGAGCTGAACCGCTTTCTGGAACACATTTATACCAATGCACCATGTGATATCTCAATCAAGACCCGCATCGGTCGCCTGAACGAGGATGAGTTTCCGGAGCTGCTTGATATTTATAATCAGTATCCCGTGAAAGAGCTTATCATTCACCCTCGTACCAGGGAGGACTATTATAAATATCCTGTGCATCCATCAGCCTTTCAGTATGCTGTGGATCACGCAAAAGCGCCGCTCTGTTATAACGGAGACCTGTTTCATATTGAAAATTATGAAAAGAGAAAAAGCGATTTCCCAACGGTAGACCACTGGATGATTGGTCGTGGACTTATGATCAACCCGCAGCTGGTGGAAATGATTCAGAAAGGGAATGCATTTGATCTCTCCCGCTTTATTGCTTTTCATGATCGTGTATATTCTGATTATGAGATCGCCATGCCTGGAAGCTCACACCTGCTTATGAAAATGAAGGAGCTCTGGAGCTACTGGATGCTCTCCTTCCCGGAAAATAAAAAGCTGGAAAAGAACCTTAAGAAGGCTAAGAGTAAAACAGAATATGAAATAGCTGTGAAAGCCATCTTTAACAGTTATGAAGCGTAAAAAAAGGGATGCCGTAAGGCATCCCTTAAATTTATGATTCTTTTGCAGGTTATGTCGAAATTATAAAGCCTCGATGATGCAATCCTGAAGAGATGCAGGAACGTCAGCTTTATCAAGAGACATACTGATGACGAATTTAATATTGAAGGAGGATCCGATTGCTTTTAACTGCTCCAGAGTGTCTGTAACGTCTTTTCCCTCAAGTTTGGAGATTGGAAGGAAGCTGTCGAGATAAATTGCCTCCAGGTCATGGTCCTGAGAGATGATACCGCAGATGAATCCTACGAACTCATCAGCGTTTTTAATTGGGTAACCGGATACATCAATAAGACGGATCTTATTGTTCAGCTCATACATGTGTTTTCCGTTTTTATCAAGATATACGATATTTCCGGAAGCCTCTTTGATGGATCCGTTTACCTTATCTAAAATTACTTTTGTTTTGCCTTTGCCTTTCAGTCCTACAATCAGTTCGATCATGGTGATTTCCTCCTTAGATACATTCAGTATAAATTTAGCCAAAATACTAAACTTCTATATTGAGATTATAGTGCATTTTGGTTAAAAATTCAATGCTAATTTTATGTTTTTATGATAATTTGTTACTGCCTGATCGCTATAAGCAGAGAATTCATCTGCTCATAGAGAACATCCTTTGTTTTGGCTCCCATAACAATGCTGCAATACGGTTTTCCGTAAGCATCCTGACAGAGAAGAGCCAGACAGTTACCTGCAAGAGAGGTGGTTCCGGTCTTACCGCCAAGTACGCTCACGCCCTTAGGGGTATTGGCAGCACCTGTAAGATAATGGTCGGTGGCCTCAAGATATATACTCTTCTCCGATCCATCTCCTCTTGTAAAGTACATGGTGTAGTACGGCTGCTTGGAAATAGCGATGAACTGCGGATAATTCAGCGCTTCCTTAAGCATCAGGTAAATATCATAGCAGGTGGTGTAATGGTTTTCATCGTGAAGACCATGAGGATTCATAAAGTGTGTACCGGTACAGCCAAGCTCTGCGGCGTACTGATTCATCATCTTTACAAAGTTCTCTGTGGTTCCGCCCACGTGCTCTGCAATAGCTGCCGCGGCATCGTTTCCGGAATAGACAAGAAGCGCGTTCAGAAGCTGTTCCAGTGTAACCACATCACCCGGTCGGAAACCGCAAACCTGAGATGCCTCCTCCAGCCTTAAGTGCTCTTCTGTGATGACGATGGTATCACTCAGATTGCCATATTTTAAAGCCAGCATTCCGGTCATGATCTTTGTGATGGATGCCGGATATACTTTCTCAAATCCGCCGTGGGCATAAAGCACTTCTTTATTTCCCATATCGAAGAGCAGACCCTTCTGGGTGTTTTCAAGCAGTGCTCCGTCCAGATCCACATTCGTTTCCAGTATACAGATATCCGATGCAAAGGTGGTTGCCCTCTGTCTGGATCCGGAAATGATAGGACTTGAGAATTCAGCTATGATATCAAAAGGATGATCCGGTGTCTCAAAGGCTTTGCCTCTCAGATAATAGATATAAGTGACGCCTCCGCCCACCATGCAGAACATTAAAAGAAGCAGTAAAATAGTGGCAACGATCTTTTTACGTTTCTTCTTCTCTTTTGCCAGCTTTGTTTCTCTTGAATTCGTTGTAGTTGCAGCAGTGGTTGGAACAGCGGTAATGCCGGATTTCTTTTTAGCAGCCTTCTCTTCTGCTTTTTTCTTCTTGGCAGCTTCTTTAGCAGCTTTCTTTTCCGCCTTCAGCCGGGCCTTCTTCTCTTTAGGAGTTTCTGCTTTTTCAGGAATTTCTGCTCCAACTTCAATAGCAGGCATTTTCGCTTCGGATTCCGGTGCAGCTTCTGTTTTGTCTTCAGGCTCGTCAGGACTTTCTTTAAAAGAAGCAAGGCCAGCTTCGATGATCTTCAGGATCTCATTTTCGTCATCCCAGATATCGTTCTTTACTTCCTGAACCTTTTTCACCACCTTCTTTCCGGTGGTCTTTGCTTTGTCCTTGATGTTATCCATGGGGATTTCCTGAATGGTTTCCGTGGCTTTTTCCATCACATCTGCGGATACTTTTTTGATCTTATCCACCGGAATCTTATCCAGCAGATTTTTCATATCCCGAGGGTCACTCATACGTATTCCTCTTTCTCATTCTTCGTCAGTTTCTTGATCTGTTTATTGTAGGCACTGCTCTGAAGACCTACGTTCAGGGCGATACCTACACCAATATAAAGACTTACCAGAGAGGTAAGACCATAACTTACAAAAGGAAGCGGTGTTCCTGTATTTGGAGCAAGTCCTGTAGCTACACAGAGGTTGATGAAGCTCTGCAGGGCTACGGTACTGCCTACACCGCAGCATATGATCTTCCCGGCCATATCTTTGGCCCTTAGGCTCATACGCACGATCTCCATGGCTATGCCAAACAGGAGCACAATAATCACACAGCAGCCGATAAAACCAAATTCCTCTCCCGCTACGGCAAAGATAAAGTCTGTCTGGTTCTCCGCTACGAAGTTACCATTATTTACAGAGGCAACATTTTCATCCCCGGCAAGACGTTTACCGATGAGCTCACCGGAGGCAATGGCCGTCTTGGAGTTCTTCTGCTGCTCAATGTTATCAGAGTATTCCTCGTTCTCCGGATACAGGAAAGACATAATACGGTCACGCTGGTAGCTCTGGATCAGTGTCTGGTCCGGCTGTACCACGAAGGACAGGAATATGATCAGAATAGGCACAAAGATCAATACAGCGCCTGCTATGATCTTATAGCTGATTCCCGCAATGTAGATCATAATACAGAAAAGGATCACTACGGTGATGGTATTCTTAAGGTCAGGCTGCGCATAGATGAGTACCAGCGGAGGTCCAAGAAGGATTCCTGCTGATAAGATCGTTCGCAGCGAGTTTATGTTTTCTTCATGATCCATAAAGAACTTGGCAAAGAACAATATGATAATGATCTTGGAAAGCTCTGTAGGCTGGAAACGGAAACTGCCGATCTTCAGCCAGCGCGCAGCACCGCCGCCGCTGTCTCCGAAGATTCGAACGCCCAGCAGAAGCACCATATTAAAGATATACATGATCCACTGGAAGTTCAGGATCCAGGAATAGTCCATCAGGGAAAGAATACCCATCACAACAACTCCCAGAATTACACCGGCCAGCTGTTTGTTTTTCAGATCGGACATGGCGATTCCAACCAGCTGTACACCGATTCCACTGATAGCCAGAAGAAGAAAGATCAGTCTGAAATTGTAAAATCGAAATTTGTACTGTTTAATCATATCGCATTTCCCTGTTAGAGTTAATAAGCATCAGTCGTTAGAGGAATCAGATACATCGCTGGATGCAAGACCTGTAATAATAAGCTCTTCATCTTCCTCTTCAAAAATATATTTCATGACATCGCAGGCAACAAGACAGGCGTTACCTGAGGAATATCCGTTAGGAATTCGCACGGAAATGCCGTACTGTGGATTCTCAGAAGGCGCATATCCTACAAAAAGACCATGGTTTGGATGATAGATATCCAACTCGGCTGTACCTGTTTTTCCGGCAAGATCGATGTAAAGCTCATCAAACTGGTCATGGGTCTGAACCACTCGTCTCATACCGTAATGGATATCATCCCATACGTTCTCAGGAATATCCATCTGGTTAACTACTTCCGGCTCATATTTGTTGATCAGAGTGCCGTCAGCCTGTGCTACCTTATCCACCATTGAGAGGTTATAAACCGTACCCTTATTTGCAATAGTACCTACATAACGTGCCAGATGAGTGGAGGTAAACAGGTTGGTTCCCTGTCCAATGTAGGAAGGAACCGCAAACTGTCTGGAGACCTGTGGTGCTGCCTCCATGATCTCAATACCGGTCTTTTTATCAAGACCAATATAAGATGCATATTCCTGCAGCTTGGAAAG
>JAGHUU010000120.1 GCA_018064695.1 Candidatus Blautia equi
TTTCTCTGGCCGATGGTATAGTGGATAATTCCCTTATGCTTTCCAAGCACCTTTCCCTCCGCATCCACAAAATCTCCGCCGGGATAGGTTTTGCCTGCGTAGTGGCAGATGAAGCGGGCGTAGTCGCCGTCCTTTATAAAGCAGATATCCTGACTGTCGGATTTATGGGCGTTGCGGAAGCCAAAACTATCAGCCGCTTCGCGCACTTCTGACTTATGCATGGAGCCAAGCGGAAAAAGAACGTGGGCAAGGCGCTCCTGGGTGAGAGAGTGGAGAAAATAACTCTGATCCTTATTCTCATCCATGGCCTTTTTAAGATAATATTTATCGCCCTCTTTTTCTATTCTGGCATAATGACCTGTGACCACATAGTCGCAGCCAAGGTCTTTCATATCCTCCATAAGTTTGCCGAACTTCAGGTGGCGGTTGCACTCAATACATGGGTTAGGAGTAGCGGCATTTTCGTAAGAACGGACAAAATAGTTAAGGATCTTGTCGGCAAACTCCTCTGTATAGTCCAGCACGTGGAAAGGGATGCCGAGCTTATCGGCAGCGGCTCTGGCATCGGCGGTATCATCTGCGCCGGCTGTTTCAGCGGCAGGTGCCTCCCCGGAAGCCGGAGGCGGCAGTATTTTTTTATCAAAAAAGCGGATGGTGCATCCCACACACTGGTGTCCCATGTCCTGTGTCAGCTTGGCTGCCAGAGTGGAATCCACACCGCCGCTCATGGCGATCAGTGCTTTGCTCATGTTCAGTATCACTCCTCATCATTCTGTTATGACCGGATAGGTCTTAAGGCTATTTACCAATCGGTATAGTAGTGTTATAATAGCAGAACCGAATGAGATTTACAACAGAAAACAAAGAGCCTGATAAGGAGGCGTATAGAATATGAATTTTGATAAACTGCTAAAAAGCATTGTGGGCGTGATCATGGAGGAGCAGATCAAGCTGGGATATAGAAAAGAGACCATTCATCTTTTTTATCCCCTCCAGTCTCTGAATCTGATGTTTGGAACGGAATGTAATATAGAAGAAATGGAACAGCTTTTAAAGGAATTCTGCACTTCCATGGAGGCTGACTGGGGGCAGACAAGAATCTCTATAAAGGGAGACCGCTTCTTCCTGCACTTTTCCCCGGAGGTTTCCGAGTATGTGCACGAACACGCGCCGAAAACCGGCTTTCTGTACGACTTTATTGCAGCTGTATCCCGCCACGGCGTGAAGATTCAGGACATTGAGGAGATCTTCCATCGCTATTCCGACCATGTAGTGGTAAAGAAAGTGACCCACGGGGAGTTCGACTATCTCATCTACTTTGAGGACGGGGATCCCGACGAGTACAGATACTGCCTGACAGATGAGGGCATCCACTTTATCTATCACCGCTTTTCAAAAGAAGACTACACAGCTTTCGGCTTTGAAGATTAATTTTTGAAGCTTAAATATGAAAATAAAAATCCCGCAGAGAATCCAAAACGGATCACTGCGGGATATTTTTTGTTTTATGTCAGAGGAAAATTAGTTCTGGGTGAAGATCTTTGGTGCTGTTTTTGCAAGGATAGCAACTACAACAGCAAGGATGATGATGTTTGGAACCATGTAGGATCCGTTGTAGGTAAGGCTACAGCACCCATTCCTTCCGGTGCGTAGCTGCCCCAGAGGAGCCATCCGGATAAGAAGCTGCAGATAAAGCGGAGAATTCCAACTGCCACAGCACCCCATACATATCCGCCGACTCTGTTTGGAACCATTTTAGCGAAGATTGGTGCAAGACCAAGTACAAGGAAGGCAAGGAGATAATCCAGAAGTGCGCAGCCGATCATGGCAAGAAGAGTGTTGCAGTAAAGAACGTTCTGGAAACCGAGGATCATCTGGAGAAGACCAAATACAAATCCGCCGGCAACGCCGATCTTAGCGCCGTGACGAAGACCAAGAACAACGATCGGAAGCATTTCCAGTGTGATGGATCCACCCTGAGGTAACTCATATACCTTGATGTAGGAGAGGATCATTGCGAGTGCGATGAGCATGGCGGTTTCCACCATGACGCGGGTTTTTGATGAAGTATTCATACGTTCATCCTCCTTTGAAAATAATAATTAATAGTGACCTGAGAATGCACGTATGTAATATTGATACATTTTGACACTTCCTACGCCGGTATTGTCCGGATCAGGTCAGAGGGTTTCCGCTCTGCGGATCTCAGCCATAGTAGGCACCCCTGTTTCAAAACTGATTATACTTTTAAAATGTAAAATGTCAAGAAAAAAGTAATTTCTTCACATTGACAAGGGCATCCGCCTCATATATTTTATAATGTGGAAATTCTGCAGAGAAAAAGATGCAGATAGGTGAGACTATAATATAGAAATGAAGGAGAAGAACTTCATGTCAGATCTTAGACACGATATCAATATGGTGATCCGTGAGATCAGCGGATTTTTATCTTTCTCCCTGATCCTTGCGGCATTTATTGCGGCATTTCAGATGGGAGAGAGCGTACAGCAGGTGTTAGAGGAGTGGAAGATCATCCTCACCTCACCGTGCCCTCTGGTTACAGACTACTTCAGACTGGGAAGCCTTTCCGCATCCCTTCTGAATGCAGGCACCTGCGGACTTGCCTGCACCCTTATGATGCTGCTTCCAAGGGCTATTTACCGTCCGAATGTATGGGCCGGTTTCTTTCTGGTCATCGCCCATGGATTCTACGGCCTGAACTTCCTGAATATGTGGCCGCCGCTCATCGGTTTTTTAGTATACTGCAAGATCCATCATCTGCGCTTCCGCGATAATCTGGACTGGGCAATGTTTATTACATCCTTTGCTCCGTTTTTCAGCGAGCTTCTGTTCCGATATCCGATGCCATATAATGTGGTGTGGAACATTTTCGGCCTGAAATTCCACCCGATCCCATGGCAGATGTGCCTGATCCTTTCTGTCTTTGTGGCATGTACACTGCCTGCCATGCTTCCGGGAGCAGCAAAGCTTCACCGCGGCTTTAACCTGTATAACGGTGGTCTGGCCACGGGTCTTCTGGGCCTTTTCATCTATGCATTTATGTTTAAGACCATGGGTGTCACCCCAAGCGGTCCTCTGGATGTGGAAAACGCAGCTTACGCGGCAGCGGGAGAGTCCTATATCGTATTTGGTTCTGTATTTTTTATCTCCGTTTCCCTGCTCTGCATTCTGTACGGATGGTTCATCAACGGAAAATCCTTCCGGGGATACGGAAAGCTCCTTAAGGATTCCGGACATAAGGCCAACTTCCTTCACGACTACGGTCTTGGCCTTGTGTGGATCAATTTCGGATGCTATTGCCTTATGATGCTGGCATACTTTGATCTGGTCATTCTGACCACAGACGGAGCCGGCTTTACCGGCCCTACATTTGGAATCATTCTTGCTGCCATGACCTTTGCGGCCGGCGGTCAGCATCCTAAGAATGTCTGGCCGATCCTTCTTGGATATGCCATGCTGTCTCTGGTGGTGGTTGCGGAATGCACGCTGGCAGGAAGAGACATCCCATGGAGCCTTTCCACACAGGGATATATGAACGGCGCAGCCTTCGCCACCGGCCTTTGCCCATTCGCCGGAAAATACGGATGGAAGATCGGTGTTCTGGCAGGATTTATCAGCGCTGTCATGTGTACCACCACAAGCGTGATGCACGGCGGCTTCGTTCTTTACAACGGCGGACTGACAGCGGGTATTACCGCACTGATCCTTCTGCCGATGCTTGATACTTACAAGACCCATGCCGAAGGCTGGGGAAGAACAGACGAAGACAGACTTTAAATAAAACAAAAACGGACAGGAATCTTAACTATCAGATTTCTGTCCGTTTTTTATTTTTGCATATCATATTATCTGGAGACCTGATTCTTCTCCCGGAATTCCTTTGGCGTGCAGGCGTGGAACTGCTTGAACATGCGGATGAAGATGGATGTGCTGGAGTAGCCGGATGCAATGGCGATGTCCGTGACTGTCATATTCTGGGTGGAGAGAAGAGTGCTTGCGTACTCAATGCGCTTGCGGTTTACATATTTATAGAAGGATTCCCCTGTAAACTCCTTAAACAATCTGGAAAAATGATACTTGCTGAAATTGGCCAGGGAGGAGATGTCCTCCAGGGAGAGGTTTTCGGTACAGTGGGTATCAATGTAATTGCAGATCATGGTGAAGCGGTTCAGGTATTCCTGCTGTTTGTTTCGCGCAAAGGCGTTGGAGTTTCTGGTGTTGTTATAGGTATGGGCGATCATCACCAGGATCTCCATGAGCTTTGCATAGATGGTGGACTCGGAGAGGTTGATGACCATATCCGGATTTCCTTTATTGGATGCGGAGGTTGCGTAATATACGGTGTCCGGTGTTCTGTATGCATCGCAGATGCCAAGGACAAGCTCGCGGATGCGAGGGTAGATCTCCGGGAAGGTCTCCTCTGTCATAAGAAGAGCCGGGTTTATGAGGGATACGATCTGGTTGATCCCGAAAATATCTTTCAGTACAGAAAGATCTATCATAACGAAATAACGGATGCCGGAAGCCGGTGATTTATAGGAGTGGTAAACGTTAGGCGTTACGAAAAGGATATCGTATGGCTTCAGCTCATATTCCCGATTATTTACGTAAGCGGTATAATTATTTTCGATTGGCATCAGAATTTCCATGGGAGTGTGCCAATGAGTGGGTGTATCGTTGGTTTGCGTGTTATAATGTATGATAATATGCGGATTTGTGGAATCGAAAACCATTTCGTGAAATCCATAACCGTCGAGATTTTCCAAATTCATAAAAAATGCCTCCGAAAACGGGTTTGAAACAATAAAATTTTGTGGATTTTGGAGATACTGTCGCCAAATCCAAACCCATAATACCAAAAAAATCACAAAAAAGCAAGAATTAGAAAATGCTTTAGCCATTATTCGTATGAAAATTACGAAAAAGTGAAGTATAATGAGCCTATCAAAAATATGGAGGTATTAGAAATGAAAAAGACAATTTCTAAAGCTTTAGCTGCAGCATTAGTTGGATCTATGCTCGTAGCTACCGGCAGCACCATGGTAGCTGCTGATGACAACGTAATCAACATCTATGCTTTCACTGACGAAGTACCAAACATGCTTCAGAAATATGTTGATGAGCATCCAGATTTCGGTTACACCATTAACCCAACAATCATCGCTACTACCGATGGTCTGTATCAGCCAGCACTTGACCAGGCACTCGCTGCAGGCGGCGCTGAGGCTCCAGACATCTACTGTGCAGAGTCCGCATTCGTTCTGAAATATACTCAGGGTGATGCTTGGGCATACGCTGCTCCATACGAAGATCTTGGTATCGACATGAGCCAGATCGAGTCTTCTGAGATCGCTCCATACTCTGTTGAGATCGGAACCAGCCCAGAAGGTAAAGTAGTAGGTCTTGGATACCAGGCTACTGGTGGTGCTTTCATCTATCGTCGTTCCGTAGCTGAGAAAGCTTTCGGTTCCGCTGAGCCAGATGTAGTTGCTGAGGCAATTGGTGCTGGTACCGGTAACTGGGATAAATTCTTCGAGGCAGCTGAGACCCTTAAGGGTGTTGGATGCGGTATCGTATCTGGTGACGGAGATATCTGGCACGCAGTAGAGAACAGCTCCGATGAGGGATGGCTTGTTGACGGTATGCTTCACATCGATCCTAAGAGAGAGGCATTCCTTGACATCTCCAAAACTCTGAAAGAGAACGGATATTACAATGACACCACAGACTGGCAGGATGCTTGGTTCGCTGATATGAAGGGCGAGGGCGAGCAGGATGTTCTTGGTTTCTTCGGACCAGCTTGGCTGATCAACTACACCATCGCTCCTAACTGCGGCGGTTCTGCAGTAGGCGAAGGTACCTATGGTGATTGGGGCGTTTGCGCACCTCCAGTTGGATTCTTCTGGGGCGGCACATGGCTTCTTGCAAACAAAGACACCGCTAAAGCTGAGGCAGTTGCTGAGCTTATCAACTGGGTAACTCTTGATGCTTCTGAGACTGGTCTTCAGTATCAGTGGGCAAACGGAACTACCTTCGGTGAGGGTGGTACCAAAGACTCCGTAGCTTCCGGTGCTGTTATGGCTATCTCCAACGGCGAGCTTGACTTCCTTGCAGGCCAGAACATGTTCGATGCATTCGTTCCAGCTAACGCATATGCAAACGGCAAGAACCTTACCCAGTACGATGAGACCATCAACGGTTACTGGAGAGAGCAGGTTCGTGAGTACGCAGCAGGAAACAAAGATCGTGATGCTGCAATCGCAGACTTCAAACAGGCTGTATCCGATAACCTTGCTATCGACGCTGAATAATTTATGATCATGGGTGGGGCGGGCGAAATGTCCGCCCCATTTTTTGGGAGGTAAAAAATGAAGAAAAAAAAGACTTTATCATATGCTAAATATGGTTATATCTTCAGTCTGCCATTTGTAATTACCTTCTGCCTTTTCACCCTGTATCCTGTAGTTTTCACCATCATCATTGGTTTTACAGATTTCAAGGGACTGGGTGCTAAGATCAGCACCATGCATTTCCTGGCAGAACCATTTAAGAATTATTCTACAATTCTTAGCAATGCTACTTTCCAGAAAGCTCTTTCCAATACTTTCCTCATGTGGGGAATGAACTTTGCTCCTCAGATCCTTTTAGCTCTGGTTCTTGCTGCATGGTTCTCCGGCATGCTCATTAAGGTTAAAGGTCAGGGCTTCTTTAAAGTTGTATTCTACATGCCAAACATCATCACCGCTGCAACCGTAGCCGTTCTTTTCGGATCCATCTTTGGATACCCAATGGGACCTATGAACGACATTCTCAGATCCTGGTTCGGCAGATCCGAGCCTTACGAGTTCTTCCGTAACCCATGGATTGCCAGAGGCGTAGTTGCATTTATCCAGTTCTGGATGTGGTATGGATATACCATGATCGTACTGATCTCCGGTATTCTTGGTATGAACCCTGAGTGGTTTGAGGCAGCTGACATCGACGGCGCTACCGGCCTTCAGAAATTTATGTATATCACTCTTCCAAACTTAAGAAGTATTCTTATCTACACTCTGGTTACTTCCCTGATCGGTGGTCTTCAGATGTTCGATATTCCTAAACTTCTTGTTACACAGAGTGGTCCTGACAATGCAACACTTACCGCAAGTGTATTTATCCAGAACCAGGCGTTTGCAGGTTCCTACCTTTACACCCGTGCATCTGCAGCCAGCATGATTCTGTTTGTGATCATCTGTATCCTTTCCGCTATCGTATTCTACCTGATGCAGGATAAATACGAGGTAGCTGAGAAGAAACAGCTGAAAGCAGCTGCCAAGGCAGCTAAAAAAGCAAGAAAGGGGGCAAACTAAAATGAAAAAGACACAGGAATTTCGTCCTTTTATGATTTTCGTTTACATTGTGTGTGCTTTTCTGACCGTTCTCAGCCTCCTGCCATTCATCATCATGGTTGTTAACTCCACCAGAAGCACCAACGAGATCCAGCAGCATGCTCTTTCTCTGATCCCATCTACCTATTTGCTGAACAACTTAAAGATCCTTACCGGAAAGAGTTTTGACCCAATTCGCGGTTTCATCAACTCCATGATCGTTTCCACCGGATCCACACTGTGCTCTGTTTATTTCTCTTCTTTAACAGCATATGCACTGGTTGTTTACAAATGGAAACTGAGAGATTCCTTCTTCACCTTCATCATGGCAGTTATGATGATTCCAGGACAGGTCGTTATTATCGGTTTCTATCAGTTCATGTGGCAGATCCATCTGACCAACAGCTTCCTGCCTCTGATCATTCCTGCAATTGCAGCTCCATCAATGGTATTCTTCATGAGACAGTTCATGCTCTCCAGTTTACCACTTGATATCGTAAACTCTGCACGAATCGATGGTTCCAGAGAGTTCCAGACCTTTAACAGCATCGTACTTCCTATCATGAAGCCTGCTATGGCTACTCAGGGTATTTTCGCATTCGTTAACAGCTGGAACAAACTGTTCGAGCCATCTATCCTCCTTACCCAGCAGGATAAATACACCATGCCTATCATGGTTTCCCTGCTGAAAGGTGATATCTACAAAACCGAGTACGGCTCCATTTATCTGGGTCTTACTTTAACCGTGCTTCCACTGTTTATTGTATACTTTGCTCTGTCCAAGTATATTATCGCCGGTGTTGCACTTGGCGGTGTGAAAGGTTGATCTATGGAAGCTTTCAGTATGGATAATATTTTCTTCCGTACGATAGGCAAGATTGTAGATATTTTCTGGATCAATATCTTAACATTGATCTGTTCATTGCCCGTGGTGACCGCAGGAGCGGCCATCACGGCAATGTTTTATAATCTGGTCCGTATGGCAGATAATGATGAGGGAGCCCTTACAAGAGGGTTTTTTCGTGTTTTTAAGGAAAATTTTAAAAAGGCAACAAAGATCTGGCTGGTGATCCTGCTTCTTCTGATCGTTTTTGGCGGAAATCTGTTTCTGGTGCGCATTGGTATCATGGATGGCTATGGTGCTCTTGAGACCGCTTCCATGGCGGTGCTCTGTGTTCTGCTTGGAATTATTCTCATGGTTTCTGTGTACATTTTTGTACTGCTGGGAAGATATGAGAATACCGCCATGAAAACTGTGAAGAATGCTGCACTGCTCGCTGTGGCTTATCTGCCAAAGAGTCTCTGCATGCTGGTGATCCTGTTCTTCCCGGTTGCACTTATGACTTTATCTAATTATTTCTTATATTTCTGGTTTGCTTACGGTCTGGCATTCCCGGCATATTTTATTTCCATGCTGATGGTGCCTATCTTACGTGAGACGGAACCTAAAGAAGAGGAATCTCATGAACTGGAAAACATTTAAAGATATGCCGCTGAAGAAAAAGCTTCAGTGGATCCTGCACTATTATGGAATATGGATCGTGGTGTCTGTGGTTGCAGTCTGCGTGGTTGTTACGCTGGTGGGCCGCATTCTTGGACCGGGGGAGGAGAACCTTGTGAAGGTGATGATCCTGGATGATCATATTTCTGATGATGAGCGTATTGGACTTGGAGAGGAGCTCAGAGAGCTCCTGGAAGGACCTTGCGAGGTGTCTTCCTATCATCTGGGGCATGAGTATCAGTACCAGAGTTTTGTGGTGAGACTTTCCGGAGCTGGGGATCTGGATCTTATTCTTGCGCCGGAGGCGCAAATGAAGGAGCTGCTTAATAATGGATATTTTAAGGAGATCCATCCAATGCCGGAGGATTCCTATTATTACCACGCAACTGATCCAGATAGGAAGTTTCCTGAGAGAGATATCTACTATGGAGAGACCGGTAATAGAGAGATTGAGGAAGATATTCTTTTGAGAACAGAGAAGTTCTTTGTTGATTGATGCGGACTATTGGAAAGACGGACGGCCTGAAAGATATAGGTATGGTTTGTCTGCCGCACAACGGATTCAACAGGGGGATTTGTATGTCACTGTCGTACATCTGACGATGTTCGCCATTGACATACAAATCCCCCTGTTGCGTCCGCTGTGAAGCAGACAAACCATACCTATATCTCTCAGGCCTGTGTAGGTGGATAAATAAAAGATAATAAAAGATAAATGGAAGATTTAGTGTGTGCTTTATCGCTTTAAATTGTATGGGCTTTTTGGTTGAATTGTTCGGGGAAAGGTGGTAGAATTAAGTGGTTATTGTTGCATTTTGTACGAAAAATGTGATGGTATTATAGACACAATTAACAGGAGGACATATACATGGCTTGGTATGACGAGGCAGTCTTTTATCACATCTATCCACTGGGGCTTACGGGGGCGCCTAAGCAGAATTCTTATGGGGAACCGGAGCATCGGCTGAATCAGTTAGTGCCATGGATCTCACATATAAGGGAAATCGGCTGTAATGCGCTTTATATCGGACCGCTCTTTGAGTCCGTGGGTCACGGTTATGAGACCACAGATTATAAAAAGCTGGACAGCAGACTTGGAACCAACGAGGATCTGAAAAATTTTGTTGCGGAATGCCACAAACAGGGCGTTCGTGTTATTTTTGACGGTGTATTTAATCACACAGGAAGAGATTTCTTTGCATTTAAAGATATTCAGCAGTACAGGGAGAATTCCTGGAAGAAGGACTGGTACTGCAATGTAAATTTCTGGGGCAACAATGAGTATAATGATGGCTTTTCCTACGAGAACTGGGGCGGCTACAACCTGCTGGTAAAGCTGAACCAGAGAAATCCTGAGGTTCGCGATTATATCTGTGATGTGATCCGCTTCTGGGTGCAGGAATTTGATGTGGACGGCATCCGTCTGGATGCAGCGGATGTTCTGGATTTTGAGTTCATGAGAGCGCTCCGCCAGGTGGCAAACACTGTGAAACCGGAGTTCTGGCTGATGGGTGAGGTCATCCATGGAGATTACGCACGTTGGGCCAATGCAGCTACCTTACACTCCGTAACCAACTATCATCTGCATAAGGCGCTGTACTCCAGCCACAACGATCACAACTATTTTGAGACCGCACACACCGTAAGACGTCTCAATGACCTTGGACGCAACAACGGCGG
>JAGHUU010000111.1 GCA_018064695.1 Candidatus Blautia equi
GTAGAATTCATGGAAAAGAAATAACATGAAAAAAACAAGGGAATTACTGGTCAGTTCCGGAAAACACTCCTATCTGTTTCAGCTTGACGAGCCCATGCGAAATAAGCTGCGGTCCCTGTACCTGGAGATGGCCTCCGATATCTTCACTTTTTGTGAGGAGAATCATCTCATCTGCATGCTGGGAGGCGGCAGTGCACTGGGTGCCGTCCGTCATAAGGGGTTCATCCCCTGGGATGATGACCTGGATCTGAACATGCCAAGAAAAGACTATGATACCTTCATCCGTCTTTTTTCTGAGGCATACAAAGATAAATATGAAATTTTTGTTCCGGACGGACACCACCGCATCACAAATCTTTTCATGAAGGTTTCTCTGAAAGGAACCTTAGTGGAAGATATTTACACTGCGGCCAATCCTGTAAAGACCGGCGTAACCATTGACATTTTTCCTATCGAGAATGTTCCGGACGCACCTCTGCTTCGTAAGATCAAAGGATTTGCTGCCGACGTTTTTGGCTATGCCACAGTCTCTGCCTACATGTTCCAGAATCGTGAGGAATCTATGCGGGACATCTATTCCGGCAGCACCTCTGCCTGGATCAATTATCTCTCCCGCTGTATGATCGGCGCCGTCATGTCCTTCCGCCCGTATACCTGGTGGTACCTGAAATTTGACCGTTTCGTGCAGCATTCGTCTGATTCCGCATACTGTACTGTCCCAACCGGCAGAGGCCACTATCTGCGGGAAATGCGGAAAAAGTCCGTTTATTTTCCTTTAAAAGCCTGTTCCTTCGAGTCCCATTCCTTCCTGATCCCACGGGATGCAGATGCCTATCTGACGCAGCTGTATGGTGATTATATGACCATCCCGCCGGTGGAAAAACAGGAACGGCATTTTTATGTCCGGATCGATCTGGGACAGAATTAAGACAGTGTACTTTTCATTCCTAATTGGAGATATTATTTATTATGGAAAAAACGCCTGCTGTTTCCATCATCATACCTGCATATAATGCAGAGCCATATCTTGAGGCCGCTGTAAAAAGTGTTCTCGCCCAGACCTTTTCCGACTGGGAGCTGCTGATCATTGATGATTGCTCCGGCGATCATACCTGGGATATCATGCAAAAGCTTTCAGAATGGGATTCCCGCATTCGTCTTCTGCAGAATCCTGTAAATCAGGGGGTTGCAGCCACCAGAAACCGCGGTGTCTCCCTTGCCCGCGCAGAATGGATCGCTTTTCTGGACGCGGACGATCTCTGGGAAAGCCGCAAACTGGAAAAACAGATCGCACTGGCACTCTCAGATCCAAAGATCGCCTTTACTTTTACCGGCTCTGCCTTTATAGATGCCGCAGGAAATCCTGTTTCCTACCAGCTGAAGGTTCCGGAGAAGATCACCCGCAGCAAACTGCTGGGGCAGAATGTCATCTCCTGCTCCTCTGTCATGCTGAAAAAAGACTGGATCCAGAAATATCCCATGCCGGATAACCGGGAGATCCACGAGGATTTTGCCACCTGGCTGGCCATCCTTAAGGAAGTTCCTTATGCCTATGGAATCAATGAACCCCTGCTGATCTACCGGCGCACAGCATCCTCCAAATCCGGAAACAAATCCCACGCAGCCCGCCTGAACTGGAACACCTATAAGGTTGCCGATGTCCATGGCCCGGAACGCGTGATCAGCATGTTTCTTTATACGGTAAAGGGTCTGATCAAATATGCTTCTATTAAAATGAATCGTTCTGCAAAATAAAATATTCTGCAAAAACATATATAAAAAAACATCGGGATTTCTGTCCCGATGTTTTTTATTGTTTATAATGATCAGCAGACTTTAATTACGCCCTTAACGATATTTGCTTTATCTTCCACACACTGGGTGAGGGCATTCTGGATATCATCCAGTTCAAAGTAGTTGGTCACGATATCTTTAATGTTGATCTTTCCGGAAGCCACTGCATCGATGGCGGTTGGATAAATGTTTCTGTAACGGAAAATGGTCTTGAAGGTGAGCTCTTTATCCAGTGCTGCACCGATTGGAAGGGTCATCTCGCCGCTTGGGCTGTAGCCTACGAATACGATGGTTGCACCTTTGTTTGCGCCCTTGATAAGCTGGGAAGCGGTGATCTGAGAGCCTGCGGTCTCAATGCCAAGGTCAAAGCCTCTGCCGCCGGTGATCTCCATAATGCGCTGTACGGTATCCTCTTTCATGCCGTTGATCACATAGTCAGCGCCCAGTTCTTTTGCCTTCTCCAGACGTTTGTCCATGATATCCACTACGATCACCTGGGAACCGCCTCTTGCCTTCAGGGAAAGAAGGGAAACCAGACCGATGCATCCTGCGCCGGTTACTACGCAGACCTGGCCGATCTTAGCGTCACCCTGGCTGGCTGCATGCATACCAACTGCCAGAGGCTCAATGAGCGCGCCCTCCATAGTGCTTACATTCTCAGGAAGCTTGAAGCAGAGACCTGCCTCATGGGCTACATACTCCTGGAATACACCGTCTACAGGCGGGGTTGCAAAGAATACTACATCTTTACAGAGGTTATATTTACCCTGTTTACAGAACTCGCATTTGCCGCAGGTCTTGCCCGGCTCCAGTGCTACTCTGTCGCCAACCTGAAGGTTCTTTACATTGGAGCCAACCTCTACTACCACGCCGCCGGCCTCATGTCCAAGAACAAAAGGATACTCTACAATAAAGTCACCGATGCGTCCTGCCTCATAATAATGAAGATCGGATCCACATACACCTACGTATTCAATTTTTACCAGAACCTCATCTTCCTTTGGAACCGGGATCGGTCTCTCCTGGATCTCCACATGTTTCAGTTCTGTCATAACTGCTGTTTTCATCATGCCTTCCATAGTCTTTCTCCTTTTCCAGTAAAAATATCAATCTGTCAATCTTTTCTGTAACTCTTAAGCGGTCCCATGTAAGAGGTCTTAAGTGGTTTGTCTGCACGGTATAAGGTCAGACGCTCCAGTACAACGCCTGCATCTCCTGCATAGACTTTGATGGTGTTCAGACCTTCTTTTAATGCAACAGGGATCTCTGATACATGCTCCTGATTCAATACTGCACGGCACCATGCTCCGCAGCCGCCGTCGCCGCCGCGATAGTTTTCTCCTGTCATACATACAGTTTCTGCAGCGCCGCCGTTTACGGATACGCCGTAGTTCAGGCTTCCGCCATAGTGCAGTGGGTTGGCCGGGGAGGTATGCAGCTGCAGCTTATAATCACCCGGATGATATACCCACACATCGTAGGTCATATACGGTGCTTTTCCATCCACCCAATCCTCAGACGTGAATTCTGCGATGGTAGGGAAGGCCTTCATACCGCTCTCGTATTTTCCGTAATCTTCGATCTTCCGGAATTCCACAGGGGTTCCTTCGTATGCGCCGGATACTACTGTCTGATAGTCAGCTGCATCTAATACGCAGCGTCCGTTTCTCTCCACAAAGGCACCGGATGGAACCTCGCTGAGGTCCTGATTCAGCACGCGGAAGAGAACAGGAACTGTCTCTGTCTCTGTGCGGACGCGGCAGGTGAATTCCTGGATCTCGCCCACCGGAAGCTTGTCTTTATGCACCCAGATCTTCACCTCATCGGAGAACTCTGTCTCGCCGTGATAGGAGGAGAATTCCAGATAATCACAGCGCTCCTCGATGCGCCATTTTAAAAGGCCGTTGCCGCCGTTGGAGATCTGCAGGATGACAAATTCGTCCTCCACAGAAAGGAAATCGTTGAATTCCAGCGGAACCGGGAAGTACTGGTTGGTATATACCTTTGTGCCGTCCAGTCTGGAGACAACCAGTCTTGGTCCGGATGGCAGGGTCACCATGTGGCGGATCGGATATCTCCAGTCCTCACTGTTCCAGTTCACAAAACCAATGTGGAAGGCTTTCTCCATGCCGCTCCATTTGCCGCCCTTGAAATCGGCAATGTCTCTGGAAAGGATGCGGTCTCTGGAAATGGCCTGGGACATCTTGCCGCCGTAAATGTTTGCGATGGCTTTTCCCTGGGAAGCATAAATATCATTCATGCCTGCCTGAAGATACATTTTCAGAAGGTTTGCAGAAGCTGCTGCCGGGAAGAAGATCATGCTGTAGTAGCCATCTCCAGCCGGAGTAAAGCGCAGGCGGTCCATGAGCTGCTCATTTCTTCTCTCCAGCTCCCTGGCACGTGCCAGCATTCTGCGGGCCTCGTTGTAGTGTGCGTAATGATAAATATTAGCGTTATTTGCCTCCGGGCGGCGCAGGGCGTTGAGACGGATATACTCATCATTTACCCATGCGATCTCCTCCAGTTCCTCATCGGAGGCATAGCAGCCGAACTGTTTTTTCACCCATTCTCTGCTGTATTCTTAGATGCGGTCCTGGTGTCCGCTGCCCCAGCGGTCAAAATCATATGCCAGCTCCATGAAATAGCCCAGCGGATACTCGTTGAACTTCACGTCACCTACGTTTACGATCCAGAGATTTCTGACACCGTACTCATAGGCCTCGGTGAGCTGCTCCCACACCTTGGAGATCGGGGTGGAGGTCACCCACTCGTAGGAAATCGGGCTTCCATGATAATCGAAATGATAGTACATACCAAAACCGCCCGGATGTTTTCTCTCCTCACCCTGCGGCAGGGCACGCATGTTTCCAAAGTTATCCTCGCAGAACAGAAGGGTCACATCCTCCAGCTCCTCAAAGCCGCGAACGCCTTCGCCCTCCTCTGCGCCGTAATAATAATCTTCTACTTCTTTATAAATAGCAAAAAGCTGCGGAACGTTCTTAAGATCAGGGTCGATCTCCTCTCTTAAGAGCTGTCTCTGGTCGCGGATGATGCGTTTTAATACCTCCGCATTTTTAGCGACGGATGCATCTCCCATCAGCTTGCTGTCGGCTTCGCCTCGCATACCAACGGTAGGGAAGATGGTCTGGCCTTTGGCTCTCTTAAGTCCGTCCACCCAGAATCTTTTGATGCCCTCCTCATTGGTCAGGTAGTTCCAGGCATCGCCGTAGATAGAATCCTTGCCTCGCACGCGGGAATATTCCTCGCCGGAGCGCATACATGGCTCGTGGTGGGACATACCGATATAGATGCCATACTCGGTAGCCAGCTCCATATTTGCAAGGCCCGGGCCGTCTGTCATAAAGGTGGAAGCCCACATGGCCGGCCACATATAATTGCCCTTCATACGGAGCAGATACTCAAAAATATGCTCATAAGCCTTGGCATTCACATCCCCGAAATGGGTAGTTGCCCAGGTACCGAAGCATGGCCACTCGTCGTTGATGAAGAAGCCGCGGTATTTTACGGAAGGCTCTTTGGAGCATCCGTTCACTACGCCGTCCTCCAGTGCAACGCAGTCATACTGCGGCGGTTTTACATCGCCCCAGTACTCCCAGGCGCTGACGCCCATGAGCTCAGAAAGATGAAACATACCGTAGATGGTTCCCAGCTTATCGCTTCCAAGGATGAGAAGACCCTTCTCAATGCCCTCCATAGGCTGGTCTACCACATAGAAGCCGTAGCATTCCCATTTGCCTGCAAGACTTCGCATCTCCGGCACTTTCTCCATCATGATTTCAGGGAGTTCGCCACAGCCTATTGTGGCGATCAGGATGGCCTGCTCTGCCTTTGTTCCCATCTCTTTTTCTTCACAGACTGCTTTGGTTACGTTATAAATATCTTTCTCTACTTTTTTCCAGATCTTATGAATACCGCTGTCTGCTGCCGGATCCATGATCACAGAGATCCGGGTATTTCCTGTGAATTCAATTCTTTGCATGAAAAAGATCCTCTCTGTGTTGTTATGATTGATTTTCTGTATCGGGATCAGTCCATCTTGAGGATCAATTCCAGTACTCTGCGGGCGCATACTGCGATCTCTTCCTCAGAGATTGCGCCTGCCTCATAAGCTTTCATGACACGCTCCGGGAAGCCTGTTCCCATCTTGATGTCATTTCCTGCTTTTGTCTCTTTATAGTGCTCGCCGTAGGTCCACCAGTCTGTGGTAACTACGCCCTCAAATCCCCACTCACCGCGGAGGATGCCGTCCAGAAGCTCTTTATTCTCAGAACATCTCTGGCCGTTTACCAGGTTATAAGCGGTCATAAGTGCCCATGGCTGGGATTTCTTAACGATGATCTCAAACTGTTTCAGGTAGATCTCGCGGAGTGCTCTCTCGGATACGCGGGAATCACTGTTCTTACGGTTGGTCTCCTTGTCGTTTGCACAGAAGTGTTTTACCTCGGCGGCTACGCCCTGGGACTGGATACCGTCTACCATGGCAGCTGCCATAAGACCTGCTACCAGCGGATCCTCAGAGTAATACTCAAAGTTTCTGCCGCAGAGCGGGCTTCTGTGAATGTTAACAGCCGGAGTCAGCCATACATAAATATTGTTCTCTTTTACTTCCTTAGCGCCTGCTGCACCTACTGCCTGTACAAGCTCAGGGTTCCAGGTGGATGCTAACTGGGATGCGATTGGGAATGCGGTGGTGTAAATGCCAAGGCCAGGCTGGATACGAAGGCCAGCAGGTCCGTCAGCGGTCATGATATTCGGAACACCGTACTCCGGAAGGTTGCCGTAGCCAAAGGTGTTTGCCACACCTGTATTTGGCTGGCCGCCCAGCATGTGAACCATCTGCTCCACGCTAAGCTGTGCCATGAACTCATCCAGTGTGTTCTTGCCGTCTGCAACGTCATCCAGCTCGATCTTATCTCCCTTCATGAACATATCCAGGAAGTTGAAGTTCTTCACTGCGCGAACTGCAGGTGTCAGATATCCGGAATCAAAGCCCTCCCATCCGATGGCATTTTCCATATAGTCAGCAGGTGTGCCCTGTGGGATCTCCTCATAGGAACCGTCAGAGAGCATTCTCTTAGTCAGCTGGGTAGGTGCCACCAGGCTGGTAAGCTGCTCTGTCACGATATCTTCATCCACACCGTAAGCAAAAGCAAGCTCTTCACAGTCTCTTACAGAGGTTCCGATGTAGAAGTTATAAACGCCTTTTTCAAGAACATAAGCGGATTTAGCCACTTTTCCAAGATCATCGAAGGATGCCATGGCTGTTGCAGGGAAGGTCAGGGTGATCATCTGCTCCTCGCCCGGTTTCAGTTCGTCTGTCTTCTGGAAGGCAGCCAGCTCCTTAGCCGGTTTTCCAAGAAGACCCTGCGGTGCGCTGTAGTACATCTGCACTACTTCTTTTCCTGCGCAGTCGCCGGTGTTCTTAACCTGCACGGTAGCCACGATGTTGCCGTCTTTTTCTCCTGCAAAAAGGGTATTTACTTCAAAAGTGGTATAGGAAAGACCGTAGCCGAACGGATAAATAACTTTATCTTTAGCGGCTTCCATGGTCTCAAAATAACGATATCCTACGTAGATGTCCTCGTTGTACTCTACGTATTTATGGGATGCGTGGAAGGTCTCTGTGGATGGGTAGTCCTCAAGCTTGCCGGCAAAGGTATCCACCAGTTTACCGGATGGGCTCTTTACGCCAAAGAGGATATCTGCCATGGAAAGGCCGCCCTCCATACCGCCCTGCCATGCAAGAAGTGCGGAGGAGATCCGGTCATCACATGCAAACCAGGAGGTATCCATCATGCCGCCAATGTTCAGCACTACGACAACCTTTGCAAAGTTTTCTTTTACAGCTTTTACCATAGCTGCCTCGGCATTTGTAAGGCAGAAGTCGCTGTTCTCAAATACGTTCTGGGAAAGGTCGGTCTGCTGTGCCTCGTCAGGGGTCTGATCCTGGTATTTTACGCCGATGCGGTCCCAGCCCTCGCCGGAAAAGCGGCTGATGACGATGATGGCGGTATCTGTGAATTCCTTAGCGCCGCAGAGCAGTTCACATGGAAGCTCAGGCTCGATGAGCATGCCCGGGATGCTGCCCTCTTTGTACTGTCTGTCCACTTCTTTTTTATAGAAATCTGCAAGAGGTGCGTAAACCTCTGCGGAATCAGTCAGCTGAATGCCGTCAAAGAGATTGTAGATATGGGATACGGTAACGTCACCGCTTCCGCCGCCGCCTTTTACATAATCAAAAACGCCTTTTCCAAAGAGAGCCACCTTGCTTCCTCTGGTCAGCGGAAGGACTTTGTTCTCGTTTTTCAGAAGAACCATACCCTCACGGCCGGCTTCTCTTGCCAGATCCAGATGCTCCTGGCATCCGGTAACCCTGATGCTTCTGCCCTCTAACGGAAGGTTCAGCTGATATCTGGCTCTTGCCCATCTTTTCATGTGTTTTTTCCTCCTTATTGCGTGTTTTTCTTTTTATAAAATATGCATTTTCGTTCTTCTTTTCCCCCTCGAGAGCATACTTCGAGAAGGTACACTATGTATATTTTACCCTATAAAATAGTTCAATGCTACACCAGTTTTTACTATTTTCCACATATTATATTGCTTTTTCCGATGTGTTTATATTATGATATAAGCCGATAAAATAATGCCGTCTGGCAGGAGGTTCTGATCATGTACAGAGAAATACTGGATCGTTATATTGATGAACATAAAGAGGAGATGCTGGAGGATGTGAAGACCCTTGTACGGGTAGACAGCGTCCGCGGCGAGGCAAAAGAGGGAATGCCCTTTGGCGAGGGCCCGGCTAAGGTCATCGAAGTGGCTGAGAAAATGCTCTCCGGCTATGGATTTAAAACTACTAACTATGACAATTATGTAATAACCGCCGATTTCAATGATGAGGAAAAACAGCTGGATATTCTGGCACACCTGGACGTTGTGCCTGTTTCCCCGTCTGACTGGACCGTCACCGCACCTTTTGAGCCGGTGATCCTGGATGGAAAGATCTACGGACGCGGAACCGCTGATGACAAGGGTCCTGCTGTGGCTGCACTCTATGCCATGCGTGCCATCAGGGAATCCGGCATTCAGCTTCCTAAGAATGTCCGCCTGATCCTGGGTGCCGATGAGGAATGCGGCTCCGGCGATCTGGAATACTACTATAAAAAAGAGGCGGAGGCGCCTATGACCTTCACCCCTGATGCAAACTTCCCTGTTATCAACATCGAGAAGGGCCGTCTTGCTAAAGAATTCGGCGCAGAGTTCTCTGAGGAGCCTGTACTTCCAGCTGTCACCGCTTTCCACTGCGGCACCGCTGTGAATATTGTTCCGGCCAACGCTTTTGCTGTAGTAAAAGGTCTCTCCATGGAGACCGTAAACGCAGCCATCGCATCCGATGAGAGCGGCGCAGCTTTCACCGCTTCCGCCTGCGAGGACGCCATTAAGATCGTAGCCAAAGGTGTTCCGTTCCACGCTTCCATGCCGGATGGCGGAAACAATGCCCTTTGCTCACTTCTGGAGCTTCTTGGCACACTTCCTTTGTCTGACTGTCCGCAAAATCGTACTTTAAAAGCTATTTCCGGTCTTTTCCCAAGAACCGACTATTACGGAGAGGCTCTGGGCGTGAATATTGAAGATGAGGTTTCCGGCAAACTTACCATGAACCTGGGAATTCTGAACTATGAAGGCAGCACTCTGTGCGGTCAGTTTGACAGCCGCGTCCCTGTATGCGGAAATAATGAGAATGTGACCAGAGTCATTGAGAATAAGTTTGCAGAAAACGGTCTTTCCTATGATTCTGTTCTCCTCACACCGCCTCACTATGTACCGGCCGATTCCGAGCTTGTGCAGGCACTGATGGCATGCTATGAAAACTATACCGGCATCAAAGGCGAGCCGATCGCCATTGGCGGCGGCACCTACGTGCATGAGCTGGAGCGCGGCGTGGCTTTTGGCTGCGAGATGGACGGCGTGGACAATCACATGCACGGCAACGATGAGTTCATGGAGATCGATGTGCTTGTGATGAGCGCCAAGATCTTTGCGGATGCTATTATCAGACTCTGTAAATAAAAAGCAGGCAGCAGGAATCTTATCTTCAGAATCCATTACAAGATATGATTACAGCATTTATGACATGAAGTATAAGTTCTTTGACGGAGATAGATATGAGACAAACTATTCCTTACTCCCTGTTGCTATGGATATCGTCCAAGAGTTTCGCGAGCCTGTGTACAATACGTAAACAGCTACTTATGAGAAAACCCATGTACAGCGGGGAAATTGACCTGAACAGCGGTATGATCGATGTAGCATCAGATTCAGGGGATGAGAATTAAAAATTAGCTTTCTAAAGTAACAATAAAGGGTATCTATAGTTATAGGTGGCAACAAGGTCACCTTATAGCTATATAGATACCCTTTGATTTCATAGATATTTCAGCTAATATGATAGAATCCAAAGTTTAGTGTAATCTGAATTTAGTAGGATTAGTTAGTAGGGTAAAGTGGTTTTATAAGTAAGATGTTCTATATGGATGAATTTCTCATGATATTCTGGGAACTGATCGGCCGTCAAATCAATAATAATCCCATCAACTTCCAACCAAGTATGCCAGCTATTATTCACTGGATTATCATCATAATAAGAGCCATCGACTCTTATAGTTTTAATTCGGAATGTCACCCATAAATGATGCGCAAACAAATCTGTGGCATCATCGCAACATCCTCTTGGGAATCCAGACATCCGATCTCGGAAAGAAAATAATCTAGTATCACAAAGCATATGACTTCCTGATGGATATAGAAAGAAAAAATCAGGCAAGCTGAGTTTCCCGGTAAATACCGGAGGTTCAGCTTTTATTTATTGAAAAGCCAAAAATAAAACGGACTAATAGACGAGAACTCTTCTTTATGTTAAGATGAATGAATCAGATGTTAGTGTTTGGAGTGATGAAAAAATGTTTTGCTTGAATACAACTGCACCGTATGATTCCTTTAAAATGGAATTGAACGATGAAATATATGTGGATAAAACAGAAATGATTGCCGATATTTCCAGACAAATTGGAAAAGGACGCCGTTTTATATGTATTACAAAACCACGCCGTTTTGGAAAAAGTGTAAATGCGAATATGCTTGCAGCATACTACTCTAAAGGAGTGGACAGTCATTCTTTATTCGAACATTGCAGCATATCCGGACAGCCGGATTATGAAACACATTTGAACAAACATAATGTAATTACTCTTTCACTGAACCAGATGCCTGAAACCTGTAATAGTTTTCAGGAATTCAGGGATTATGTTGTGAAACTGCTTCGCTACGATCTTTGCATGGCTTTTCCTGCTTTAAATGATCTTCCGTTTGATAATGTCCGCGATCTGCTGATTGCTTCCGGGGAAAAATATATTTTTATTCTGGATGAATGGGATTCTATTTTCTATAAAGATTTTATGACGGAAGCCGACAATGAACGGTATCTTCGTTTTCTGGAAAATCTGCTGAAAAATCAATCTTATGTGGAACTGGCTTATATGACAGGAGTTCTTCCGATTGCCAAATATTCCAGTGGAAGCGCATTAAATATGTTTGAAGAGTACAGTTTTCTTGATGATGACCTCTATGACCGATACTTTGGTTTTACCAGTAATGAAGTCATGAAATTATGTGAGCGCTATGAAAAACCGACTTTTGAAGAGATTAAATTCTGGTATGATGGTTATTATATGACCAATGGAGAACCTCTTTTTAATCCAAGGAGCGTGAACAGTGCTTTAGCCAGAGGGAGATGCCGAAATTACTGGACAGAAACGGGTCCTATGACAGAGATTGAGGACTGTATCAAAAATAATATTGATGCTGTACGTGAAGATTTGGTTCAATTGGTATCCGGAAACTCTATAGAAATTAAATTAAGTGGATACAGTGCCGCAAACCTTTCTCTTGAAAGCAGAGACGAAATTCTTTCTGCAATGGTTGTGTTTGGCTTTTTATCTTATCATGATCAGATTCTTCGTATTCCGAATCATGAATTGATGGAAAAATTCCAACGGGTTCTGGCTATCAAAGGAATGGGAAAGGTAAAACAGATCGTAGATCGGTCCGAAGAGCTTTTGAAAGCGACCATCGCAATGGATGCGAAGAAAGTGGCTTCAGTAATGGAAGATATTCATGATACGGAAGTTCCTTTCCTGCAATATAATGATGAAAATTCTCTTTCCTGTGTAATCACTTTAGCTTATCTGGCTGCCAGAGATTATTATGCAGTAACCAGAGAAGAAAAAAGCGGAAAAGGATTTTGTGATTATTTATTTATCCCTTATAAGAAAGACCGGCCGGCTATTATTCTGGAATTGAAATATGGAAAAACCGCTGAAGATGCAATCAGCCAGATAAAAAAGAAAAATTATGTACAGCGTGTTAAAGATATAAAAGAAGTCTTATTTGTCGGTATCAATTATAACAAAGAAGATAAATGTCATGAATGTATCATTGAAAAATACATGCCCGGACTGATGTAAAAGCAGAAAAACATCAACTGCTTCCTATAGGTTACTCTAAAAAATAAAGGCTGAATCTCCTGGTAAGGACCAGAGGGTTCAGCCTTTTTGCAGAATATTTTATTTCCAGGTCTCCTCCGGACAGTGGTAGCGGCGTTTGCCGTAGCTCATGCCGCACTCTATGGCAGAGCGTGGACATTCGTTGAGGCAGGCCATGCATTGTGTACATTTATGGTTCCACTGTGGATAACCTTCATCCACCTTAATGTTGTTCAGTGGACAAACCTGCGCACATTTGCCGCAGCCGATACAGTCCTCTGTGACATAAAACTTCTTATCATTGACAAGCATTGTGTAGAAGAGTGCGTTCACAGGACCGCTCTGCGCTTTTCCAAGCAGGGAAACGGTCTCCTTATGGAATGGCAGACCACTTTTGATCAAAGAAGCAGCTTCCTCGATCACTGGCTCCGCGCGCATAACTGTGGCGATGGCTTCCGGTTCCTCCGGTACAGAAAACATGACCAGATAATTTTCCGGCATAACCACCTGCTGGGTGCCCATATACTGGAAGTTTTTCTTCTTGCAGAGGGCCTCGGCATAATTGCCTGCACCTCCTATGGAACCTCCGCAGGTCAGAACAAAGTACGCGTTCTGGTTTCCGGAAAAAGTAACTCTCTCGATCCACTGCTCCACCAGACGGGGCATACGCCATGCATAGGTAGGCGCAACAAAGACCAGAGGACGGTCAGAATACACTTTTTTCAGACTCTTCTCCTTCAGTCTGTCGTTGATGGACAGAAGCGTATCATCCAGCTGCTCTGCCAGTTTCTTAGCCACAAATTCACTGTTTCCGGTTCCGGAAAAATATAAGATCATAAAGGATACCTCCTTAAACACATACTTAACAGATAAAGCCATTATAATCAATTCAACCAATGGAATCAAGATATCTGACCCACCGGGGAAAAACTTCAGAAAAAAAGCAGGCGGGTCGCCCCTGCCTGCTTTCTCCTGAGGAATACTTACTGAATAGAAGTAACAGGATAATCCTGTGCCTCAACTGCGCTCTTCAGTACTGCGTCAGCAACGTCTGCGCTGAGAGTAACAACAGCGGTGCCTTCCTGATGACTTACAACAGCCTCGGTTACGCCCTCAATAGCCTCAAGAGTTTTCTTCACTCTTGCCTCGCAATGTCCGCACATCATACCTTCGATCTTCATTGTCTTAGTCATAGTCTTGTTCTCCTTTTTTTCTTTAGATTTGATCTTTTTATCTCTACCCGCATCATGGACCTTAAAAAGATTCAGACGCAGAGCATTGGTAACAACACAAAAACTGGAAAGGCTCATGGCAGCCGCTCCGAACATAGGATTCAGTTCCCATCCGAACAGGTGAATAAACGCACCTGCTGCCAGCGGAATGCCGATCACATTATAAAAGAATGCCCAGAAGAGGTTCTCATGAATATTGGTGAGGGTTGCCCTGCTGAGACGAATGGCAGCCGGAACATCCAGAAGCTGGCTCTTCATGAGTACCACATCTGCCGCATCAATAGCAATATCTGTACCTGCTCCAATGGCAATACCAATATCCGCACGGGTCAGTGCAGGCGCGTCGTTGATACCGTCGCCTACCATGGCAACCTTGCCCTGACCTTTAAGAGAACGGATGACGCTCTCCTTGCCGTCAGGCAGAACCCCTGCGATCACCTCATCCACACCGGCCTGCGCTCCAATAGCTTTAGCAGTCCGCTCGTTATCACCGGTGAGCATGACCACGCGGATGCCCATATTCTGAAGCTCTTTAATTGCCTGAGCGCTGTCGCTCTTCATAACATCCGCCACAGCAATAATGCCAAGCAGTTCTCCGTTCTTTGCAAAAAACAGAGGCGTCTTACCCTGTTCAGCCAGCCCTTCCGCCTGCTTCATAATGCCTGCGGGAACAGAAGTGATACTCTCAATAAACCTGCGGTTTCCGCCGCAAAGGGTTTCTCCATTTAAAATCGCTTTAAGTCCGTTGCCCGGCAGCGCCTGGAAATCTTCCACTGCATAAGAGGAAAGATTTTTTTCTTCCGCATATCTCAGAATTGCTCTTGCCAGAGGATGCTCACTTTTCTGTTCCAGGGCGTTGGCATACCCCAGAAGGGTATCCGCATCCACACCATCTGCAGGAAGAATATCCGTGACACGCGGGTCTCCGTTCGTGATGGTACCGGTCTTATCCAGTGCCACGATCTCCACCTTGCCGGTCTCCTCCAGGGAAACCGCTGTCTTAAACATAATACCACTCTTTGCACCTACTCCATTGCCAACCATGATCGCTACAGGGGTAGCAAGACCGAGGGCACATGGACAGCTGATGACAAGAACAGAAATACCACGGGCCAGTGCATAACCAAAGGGCTGTCCAACCAGAAGCCAGATGAGGGTGGTGATCACAGCGATGGTAATGACAGCGGGAACAAAAACACCGGAAACGCGGTCTGCAATCTTGGCGATAGGCGCCTTTGTGGCTGCCGCATCGCTGACCATCTGAATGATCTGAGCCAGAGTAGTGTCTTCGCCGACTCTGGTGGCTTCACATTTTAAGAAACCGGATTGATTTAAGGTGGCAGCGGAGACCTGATCTCCGGCAGCTTTATCCACAGGGATGCTCTCTCCTGTGAGGGCTGCCTCATTTACCGCACTGTTTCCTTCCACAACACGGCCGTCCACCGGAATATTTTCGCCCGGACGAACCACAAAGACGTCACCGACCATTACTTCATCAATGGAGACCTCTGTCTCTACGCCGCCGCGAAGCAGAATGGCAGTTTTGGGTGCCAGCTTCATAAGGCTCTTCAATGCATCGGTGGTTTTTCCCTTGGAGTGTGCCTCCAGCATCTTTCCAACAGTGATAAGGGTGAGGATCATAGCTGCGGATTCAAAGTAAAACTCGTGCATGTAATGCATAACGGCATCCATATCCCCATTCACCTGAGCTCCCGTCATGGCAAAGAGGGCGTAGGTGCTGTAAAGGAAGGAAACGCCGGCGCCAAGAGCTACCAGGGTATCCATGTTAGGAGAACGATGGATCAGGCCTTTAAATCCGCTGATGAAGAACTTCTGGTTGATCACCATAACGATGGCTGTGAGCAGAAGCTGCAGCAGTCCCATTGCTACATGATTCCCCTGAAAGAAGGCCGGAATTGGCCAGTTCCACATCATGTGTCCCATGGAGAAATACATGAGGACAAGGAGAAATCCCAGAGAGCTGAAGAGGCGCTTTTTTAACTTGGGCGTTTCATGATCTTTAAGAGCTTCCTCCTGCTCTGCGTAATTCACGCTTTTTTTCTGTTCGGAACTGCCGGAATTTTTAAGCGAGGCGCCATAGCCGGCATCCTCCACCGCGCGAATGATCTCGGCAGGTGCTGCGCTTCCCTCCACACCCATGGAGTTGGTGAGAAGGCTGACCGAGCAGGAAGAGACTCCCTCTATCCTGGAAACCGCTTTTTCCACCCGGCTCTGGCACGCAGCACAGGTCATTCCTGTTACTGTATACTGTATCATTCTGATATCCTTTCTTTATTTCATAAGCTTCTGGAGAACTGTTACCAGCTCATCCACGGTGTCATCCTTTCCGTCACGGATGTCCTGTGTTACACAGGTTTTGATGTGATTGGCAAGAAGCACCTTATTAAAACTGTTCAGTGCTGCGTTGATGGCCGCCACCTGAACCAGAATGTCGGTACAGTAGGCATCTTTTTCCACCATGCCTTTAATTCCGCGCACCTGCCCCTCAATTCTGCTGAGACGGTTTAGGAGATCCTTATATTCCTTCTCAGAACGTTCTTTGGTTTTATGACAACAGCAGCATTCTTTATTTTCTTCCATAACGATATCCGCCTTCGTTATTATTTTGATTCGAAGCCTTGCTTCTCTTTTAATATATACCCCCATGGGGTATATGTCAATAAAAACAATATAGATTCGTGTTATAAAATGTATTAAAAATAGAAATGAAATAGTAGCACTAACTTTTCTGAAATATTGATGCAAAAATAAATAAGTGCTATAATTGATACATCCAAGGGAAGCCTGCCGTCCATAGCAGGCATTTTTTCGGAAACCCAAAGTAAAATCCCAATTGCAGAAGGAGAAACATTACTATGGAAAAGAACGTATTAAACACAGACTTAACAGGAAAAGTTGCAGTTGTTACCGGTGCAGGCGGAGTTCTCTGCAGCAGATTTGCCATTATTCTGGCTCGTGCAGGTGCTAAGGTAGCTCTCTTAAACCGTTCCATCGACCGTACGCAGCAGTATGCGGAGCAGATCGTGGCAGAGGGCGGTATCGCCAAAGCATACCAGTGCAACGTACTGGACCGTGACCAGTGCTATGCAGTGGCTGATGAGGTATTAAAGGACCTTGGCCCATGTGACATTCTGGTAAACGGCGCAGGCGGAAACAATGCCAAAGCCCAGACAGATAAAGAATATTTCCAGATGGATGATCTGGATGCCGATACAAAATCCTTCTTTGACCTGGATATGGCAGGTGTGGAAGCTGTTTTCAGCCTGAACTATCTGGGAACCCTGATTCCTACCCAGGCATTTGCCAGACAGATGGTGGGCCGTGAGGGCTGCAACATTATCAACATCAGCTCCATGAATGCATATCGTCCGCTGACAAAGATCCCTGCATACTCCGGTGCTAAAGCTGCGATCTCCAACTTCACCCAGTGGATGGCAGTGCACTTCTCCAGAGTCGGCATTCGTGTAAATGCTATTGCTCCGGGCTTCTTTGCTACCAAACAGAATCAGGCGCTGCTTTTCAACGAGGACGGTTCTCCTACTGAGCGAACCAAAAAGATCATGGCTGCCACCCCTATGGGACGCTTCGGCGAGAGCAATGATCTGGATGGTGCCCTTCTGTTCCTTGTAAATAACGATGCTGCCGGATATGTGACCGGCACAATTATTCCTGTAGATGGTGGATTCCTTTCTTATTCTGGTGTATAATAAACACATCAAAGAAACAGTCAGGAGTATACCTTTATGAAAAAAGAAAACAGACAGGCGGCTCGTGCCCGCCGTGCCGCAGAACGTGAAGCCGCAGTTAAGAAAGAGCAGATGGCAGGAATCATCAAATGGGTGGGTGCAGCCATTGTAGTTATGATCCTTGTCGTAGCACTCTTTGTAGCACTGTTCGGAAAATCCGCCAGAACAAAAAATCAGGCTGCAGAACCTGCGGAAACCACAGAAGTTCAGTCTTCCGGAGAAAAGACTCTGGATACCACCGATGGTCTGGAAGCAAAAGACGGAGATCTGGTAAACATCGACTATATTGGATACCTGGACGGTGAACCATTTGCCGGCGGCGACTCCATGGGCAACGGAGCAGACCTTCTTCTCGGATCCCATACCTATATTGATGGTTTTGAGGAGGGAATCGTAGGACATAAAGTAGGCGAGACCTTTGATCTCAACCTCACCTTCCCGGAAAACTACCACGCTGCAGATCTTGCAGGTCAGGAAGTTGTATTTACCACCATCTTAAACGGTATCTACAGATAATTTTTTAAACCAAAACAGAGAACTGCCTCACTAACTGATCAGTTAGTGGGGCAGTTTTTTTGTTGTAGAAGTTAACGATACCGGAATATAAAAAAGATGTTGACAATCTGATATCATAATGATATCATTCAAACATCACAAATAAATCATTTCTCTAATACAGGAGGGAGAAACATGAAAGAAATTATTTTATCTAACAAAAAGAACGGAATGGCTGTACTGCTCGGTACGCTGGCTTTATATATCGCAGCTGTAGCAGGAATCATCATTACAGCGATCTCTTTGGATGTTAATGGCGCCAGCGCACTGAAAATCGTGGCTCTTATCGTATGTATCGCATGGGCTGTGCTTGGATGGATTCCATTCTGCGGGCTGAAGGTTCTGAAACCACAGGAAGCTCTGGTACTTACCCTTTTCGGTAAATACATCGGAACTTTAAAAGAGGATGGATTCTATTTTGTAAATCCATTCTGTACTGCAGTAAACCCTGCAGCAAAAACCAAACTGAACCAAAGCGGTGACGTAGACGCAGGAAGCAAAGCTGTTTTTAAAGTAAACACCGGCGCAGCCGATCTCACCGCTGAAATGCCAAGCAAAAAGATCTCTATGAAGATCATGACCCTGAATAACAACCGTCAGAAGATCAATGACTGCCTTGGAAATCCGGTAGAAATCGCCATCGCAGTTATGTGGAGAGTTACCGATACTGCAAAAGCAGTATTTAACGTAGATAACTACAAAGAGTATCTGTCCCTTCAGTGTGACAGCGCGCTCAGAAATATCGTTCGTCTCTATCCATATGATGTAGCACCAAACGTAGATACCACCGGCGACGGCATCGCAGATGACGGAAGCCTCCGTGGATCCAGTGAACTGGTAGCAAACCGTATTCGTGAAGAGATCCAGAAAAAAGTAGAAGAAGCGGGTCTTGAGATCGTAGAAGCCAGAATCACATACCTTGCATATGCGCCGGAGATCGCAGCAGTTATGCTTCAGCGTCAGCAGGCATCCGCTATTATTGATGCCAGAAAGATGATCGTAGACGGAGCAGTAGGAATGGTAGAGATGGCTCTTGAAAGACTGAATGAGAACCAGATCGTAGATCTTGACGAGGAAAGAAAAGCAGCGATGGTATCCAACCTCCTCGTTGTTCTCTGCGGCAACCACGATGCTCAGCCGATCGTAAATTCCGGCAGCCTCTACTAATATGGCAGCAAAGAAACAGATTCCGCTTCGCCTTTCGGAAAAACTATACGACGCCATCGCTTCCTGGGCCGAAGATGACTTCCGATCCGTAAACGGCCAGATCGAATATCTGCTCACTGAATGCGTGAAGCAGCGAAAGAAAAACGGAAAATACGTATCAGAAACAATAGACGAACCATTTGAAATCGATATTGAATAAAAAAACAGGGCAATTTCAGAGTTGAAATTGCCCTGCTTCAGATTGTAGATAAAGTATAATATAGTACCAATTCAGCTTGCTTTATTTTTTCTTTCTATCTCCATCAGGAAGTCATACGCCTTATGATACTTGTGGTTTCTCTCCAGCTCTTTATCGGTAATGACTTTCATCCGGTTCATGTCCATGTTGTGGGTGAGGTCGGCGAGTTTGACTTTTCTGGACAGTTCATTGTGGGATAAGCGCTCTATGTAGATAGAATAATCTTCGGACTTATCTCTGGTCATGAGGAGCAGGGCATCGGTGATGCGGTCTCCGAAGATGGGGCGCAGCTCCTGTTCTGTTACGTCGGTGTCCTCCATGACATCGTGAAGAAGGGCGATCACCTTCAGCTCATTGTTTCCAAGAAGACCTGCTACAAAACGGGGATGCTCGATATATGGCACACCTGCTTCATCATACTGTCCTTCATGTGCTGCCGCAGCGATCTGCTCAGCTTTTCTTACCAGACTTTCTGAAACTCTCTCTTCCATACACACGCCCTCCGTCTATTCTCTTTTCTACACTTTCCACCGTCTCCATAGTACCAAGTCGGCATATTGTTGTCAAATGCAACGTGACAACTGATTATTTTCTGACAAATAATGAACGTTTTTGCCAATTACAGAAAAAAGTGACAGTGTCAATTCTGCACCAGAGCAAGTTTTTTCCACTTGCCGCCCAGGTACCTGGTGGTGAAAAATATGATCCTGCAGATCCAGTCGATGACCATGGCAATCCAGACACCAATGGCACCCATTCCCATATGAACGCCCAGGTAATAGCTGAAGCCTACGCGGAAAGTAAACATAGAGGCGATGGAGACTATCATGGTAAATTTCACATCGTTGCAGGCGCGGAGCATATTGGGCAGGGTGAAGGAGGCAGGCCACATGAACATGGCACAGCTATTATGTATCATAACAAGAATATACGCCAGCCTTGTAGTCTCTTCACTGAGACCATAAAGCCCCAGGATAGGTTTCAGGCTGATCAGGATCAGCGTATCCAGGATGATGGTGGATACATAGGTGATGGCAAGCAGCTTCTTTGTATAATAGCGGATCTGCTTTTCATCATTCGCTCCCACGCACTGGCCGATTACCGTGATCATAGCCAGATTCATAGCCTGTCCGATAATACAGCCCATGCCATCCAGGTTGTTGGCCACACCGTTTGCGGCGATCTGTACGGTTCCAAAGCCAGAGATAATGCTGACTACCAGAACACGGCCCATCTGGAAAATTCCATTCTCAATACCGCTTGGAATGCCAATGTACAGGATCCTTTGGATGATCTGAAGATCAAAGTGGAATTTTTCTTTCAGGAAGTGAACCTGCAGTGTCTGGTCCTGAAGCAGAATGTAGAGGATCATGGCTCCCACCGCACGGGAGATGAGGGATGGAATTGCCACACCGGCAGCCCCCATTTTAAAAATAAAAATACAGATGGCATTTCCGACAACATTGATGATATTGATGATGACGGACACTTTAAAAGTGATCTGTGAATTGCCCATGGAGCGGAACAGTGCCGCACAGGCATTATATACTGCCAGAAACGGGAAAGAGATGGCCGAGATCACCAGATAGATCAGGGCGTTTTTCATAACATCCGCCTCTATACTGCCAAAAAACAGCCGCAGCATAGGTATGCGAAGCACGATCACAAGGATCGCAATCAGAAAACTGCCTGCAAGTACCGTATATAAAAGCTGATTGGCGGAACGGCAGGCTTCCTCAGTCTTTTTTGCTCCGATATTCTGGGAGGTGACTACAGCACCACCGGTAGCCAGAGCCGCCAGCACGCTGAAGATCAGCATGTTCAGCATATCGATCAGGGAAACTCCTGATACGGCGGCTTCTCCTACGGAGGAGACCATCATGGTATCCGCCATACCCACTGTGATGGCCAGGGTCTGTTCCAGCACCAGTGGGATGATCAGTTTTTTCAAATCTTTCCGGGAGAATAAATACTCCATTATTTTTCCTCTGAAAGCGTACTTTCAAATGTAATTTATATGGCGGGAATTTATAAGGTATCCAGGCTGCCTGCTTCCTCCAGGATGCGCACAAAGGCCTCCAGTCCGGCCTGATCTTCCTCATCGAACCGCGCAAGGGATGGGCTGTCGATATCCAGAACGCCCCAGATCTCACCGTTTACATGGATCGGTACCACGATCTCAGAGTTGGAGGCGCTGTCGCAGGCAATGTGCCCCGGAAATTCATGGACATTTTTAACCAGCTGCACAGCATCCTCTTTTACTGCGGTACCACACGCCGCGTCCTACAGGAATTTCAATACAGGCGATCTTTCCCTGGAAAGGTCCAAGAACCAGATGGTCGTCTCTCATAAGATAAAAGCCTGCCCAGTTCAGATCCTCCAGACATTCATAGAGAAGGGCAGATGCATTGGCCAGATTTGCCATTCCGTAAGTGATATGTCCCACAAGTCCTTTTAACTCTTCGTTCATGGAACTGTATAATTCTTTTTTATTCATTGAAATATCTCCTTATACTCATACAAGTGCGGCTTTTTCCAGCCATTTTTCTCTCAGTAAACGGATGAGGAAGAGGATTCCTCTCACGCAGAGCTCTGTGCACATGGCGATCCAGAAGCCTGCAAGGCCGATTCTCGGAACCAGAAGCAGCGCCATGGTGATACGGATACCCCACATGCTGGCGATCATCATGATGCATGGGATCAGGGTATCTCCGGCACCTCTTAAGGCTCCGGCTGCTACGATGGAAGCCGCGAACATAGGCTCCGCAAAGAGCTCAATTCGAAGGACGGTTGCCCCAAGTGACTGTACCGCCTGATCCGGTGTCAGCATGCGGAACACATACGGACAGAGGAAATACATAAGGATTCCGGTGCAGCTCATCACTGTCATGCCAAGAACTACCGAGATACGGGCAAAACGTCTGGCTGTCTTTTTCTGACCGGCACCGATACTCTGTCCAACCAGTGTAGTGGCCGCCGCTGCCAGACCGTAGCCCGGCATGTAGCAAAGTCCCTCTGCTGTAACTGCCAGAGAATTGGCTGCCACAGATATGGTGCCGAGGGGTGCCACGATCTTGGTGGAAACCACCTGGGCACTGCACTCCACCACGTGCTCAAAGGTCATTGGGATGGCAACCTTTGCTGCGGTAGTGAGGCATTCTTTTTGAAGCTTCCAGCTGCCCCTCTTTCTGAGATCCAGCTTATCTGAGCGGATGCAGACTACCCAGAGCAGGAGCACTGTCACCAGGCCCTCTGCAATGGCAGTTCCAAGGGCTGCGCCTGCCACGCCAAGTCCCATGCCGGGCATGATAAAGTGAAGGCCCAGCACTGCAACCTCCCGTGTCGGGAAAATACAGAACAGATTGAATACTACATCCAGACCGCACATCAGCATATTTAAAATGCTCGGCGTACGGATATCGCCGCTGCACTGCAGCATGCTGCTGGATAACTGCCGCAGCTGTGTCACCCACAGCATACAGGCAAAGATACGAAAATATCTGGTGGAATTTGCCCGGATCTCCTCCGCGCCTCCAAGCCATACCGGCAGGACACCGCTGATGGAAACACCCACCAGAGTCAGGCATCCGCCAAAGATCAGTGCGGAAATAATGGCCTGACGGAACACATTTCTGGCATCGTATTCACGGCCGGCACCGATCATCTGGGCCACCTGCACGGAAAATCCCGTGGAAATGCCGGAGCACATACCATTTAAAAGCCAGGTGGAGCTGGCGATCAGACCAATGGCTGCGGTGGCCTCTGCACCCATATTTCCCACCATGGCGGTATCAATATAGCGCATGATAATAGAACTGATCTGCGCAAGGATCACAGGGATACTGAGAGAAATAACCAGGCGGACCTGCTCGGAGAGGGTCATATTTCCGCCTCTTCTCACCTGTTCAGAAAAATCAGCTGCTTTCACGCCTGTTCCTTCTCCTGTCTTTTCTGTTCTTTAAAAAGATTCATCATCTCTCTGGTAAGGCTGATGCCGTCATTTTCCGGCACATCCTTCCAATTCACCCACTCGCCAACGGCCAGCTCTTCCTGATCCAGGGTGATGGTATCGCTACCATCCAGCTCGCAGAAAAATCCAAACAGCAGGGTGTCGGTGACAGACCATGGCTGGCTCTTATAGAAACGGAGATTTTTCACCTTCACGCCTACTTCCTCCAGAACTTCACGGTGTACGGTGTCCTCTATGGACTCACCGATCTCGTTGAAACCGGCAATCAGCGCATAGTTGGTGAAGCCGCGGCCGGCATATTTGGTAAGAAGAATGTGATCCCCATTTGTAACGGCAACAATGACAGCAGGGGAGATCTTAGGATATTCCATAAGCTTGCAGGATGGGCACTGCATCATGCGCTCCTTCTCGCTGTGTACCATAGGGGTTCCGCAGTGCGGACAGAATTTGCGGTTTTTATACCATTCGGAGAGCTGCGCGCCGGTTACGCCCGCAAAGAGAGCTGTTCCCGGATTGGTATCGCGAAGCTTTCTGAAACCGGACCACTCATAGCCCGGAAGCTGTGCTTCTTCGATTACTGAGGTCGGGTCGTCAAAACCGCCTGCGCCGCCTCTGAAAAGGAAGTAATAGGTGCCCTCGATCTCAAAGAGGTAGGTCTCCTGTCCTTTTAATGCAGGAATTTTCTCTGTCACTTCCCCATAAGTTGGGAAAAAGATCTCCCGATCTTTCACGCGGATCAGAAACTCTCTGCCTTTACAGCAGATCACCGGATCCTCTGCTCTGGCTGCCCGCGGACGGTATTCGTTCTTATATCTGCCTTTTCCAATATCCTGTATCATAATTTCACCTTATCCTTCCCAGATTTTGCTGTTATTTCCAAATATCAAAACAGCCCTGATAAATACCAGAGCTGCTTTTCCTTTTTATTTTACAATATAAATTCTCTTATCTCTGATCTCGACCTTTTTCTCCTTCATGAGATGACCTACAGCACGCTTGAATGCGTTTTTACTGAGGCCGAACTCGCGCTGGATCACTTCAGGGGAGGCACTGTCATCGAAAGGAAGCACCCCGGCAAACTCCTCGATGATGCTGTAAACGCTCTCGGCATCCTCATCGATCTGGAGATATGCCTTCTGGCGGTCGGAAACGTTCAGTTTTCCGTCCTCTTTTACCTCAGTGACACGGAGGGTCAGGATCTCGCCCGGGCGATATTTGCCTTTGGCTTCTCTTGCAGGGATCAGTGCGGAATATTTGTCATCTACAGCCACAAACACGCCGAAGTTTCCGCTGATCTCATACACGCGGCCTTTTACCTCATCACCGATGGAATATGGGGAATTTTTATGAAGGTAATGATAGACCTTCATGGTAGCGCAGAGACGGCTGCTCTTATCTACATAGAGAGCTACCAGATACTCTTTGCCCTCCTGGATACGGGTGGTCTGCTCATGATATGGAAGCAGAAGGTCTTTTTCCAGACCCCAGTCCATGAATGCACCGATCTTTGTCACCTGTTTTGCCTTCAGAACGGCAAACTCACCTACCTGAAGGGCAGGCTCGTTAGTGGTGGCAATGAGGCGGTCTTTGGAATCCTTGTAAAGGAATACCTGGAGCTTGTCCCCATCTTTGGTTCCCTCCGGAACCTGTTTCTTTGGCAGAAGCACCTGATCTTTCTGATCGGCACGGGCATCCTCTGCCAGGTAAATACCAAAATCCACTGTTTTTACAACAGTCAGGATCTGTTTCTTTCCTAATAAAAGCATATGTTATTTTTTCTCCTCTATAAACTGTATGATCGTACATACCTCAGCGCCCTCATTTCGGAGGACTACAGTTGCCTGACCGTCTGTGAGGGATACTTCCGGATAGAGAGAATCTCCCAGGAAGACCTGTTTTTTATACTCGGCGCGCATCTCACGAATGCGGAAGTTCTCCGGAAGATACTCTGCAGCCATGCTGATGTACTGTACGTTGTTTACATGATGATTGGTGTCCAGATGGTGTTTCTGGATGGTAAATGATTCTTTTTTCTCGCAATCTGCCGGAACAGCAATCTTTCGCGGAGCGTAATCCATCTGAAGCTTAGGCTCCAGTTCAAAACCATTCAGATCTTCTTCCCGCAGTCTGGCCGGTGCACCGTTCTCCATGTCGATGTAGGACCAGATGCTGTTGGCCCAGGCAAGGGGTTCGCCCGCTGCGGTTTCCATGGTGAAATTACGACTTCCCATAAAGGCACGGAAATCATAGGGCCAGGTGGAGGTCTTTACTGCCTCTGCCATGGCAGGGAAACGATTCACCACGATCTGCCAGAAAGAAAGTACCCAGACACGTCCTCTTCCCTGGACAGCCTTGATACCCTGACCTTTTTCCTCGGACTGGAAGGTGCTGCAATCCTGAAAATAATTAAGTATGCCCGGAAGGGTGAGACGGCCGTCTTCTCCTACCTCACTGAACCGGATCTTTCCTTCAAAACTATAGGGCATTTCTTTAAAACCTCATTTCATAATAAACCGCTCTCATTATACCTGTGAAAGCAAAAGAAAACAACAGATTCTTTTCTGATGGGAGAAGAATCTGTTGTCCGATGTTTTTTCCTATTATAATGCAGCTTACCTTACAGGAATCAATCCATGGATCTGGCTGCGCTCATCTCCTCAAGGAGGGAGTTTTTAAGATCATAGAGCTTCTGGGAAAGGTCTACGTAAACCTCATGAGGATTTACCAGACGTCTGGACTCATCCCACATGGTTTCCTGCTCTTTTTTGCAGATCTCACGAAGTTCTTTTACAGATGGGGAGGTGTATACGCACTCGCCTTTCAGGAAGATCGGTACTAAGAGCTCGCGAAGCTCATAGGTTCCGCCAAGAATTCTGGTCTTTTTCCAGGTGGCTGTCGGGTCAAAGACTACCATGGTCTCCTCCGGATCAAAGGTCTCATCTGCCAGACAGATCAGGTCGGCCTTGATCTTGCCGGTGGATTTGCTGTAGATACGGTATACGGTCTTGTTTCCAGGGTTGGTTACCTTCTCCACGTTCTCGGAAAGTTTGATCTTAGGAAGATACTCGTCGCTGTTCTCATCCTTTACGGCTGCCAGTTTGTAAACGCCGCCGAATGCAGGGTTGTCTTTGGAAGTGATAAGGTTTGTACCTACACCCCAGGAATTGATCTTTGCATCCTGGGCTTTCAGGCTGTCGATGAGGTACTCATCCAGGTCGCTGGATGCGGAAATGATGGCATCGTCAAAGCCTGCAGCTGCCAGCATTTTGTATGCTTCCTTGGAGAGGTAAGCCAGGTCACCGCTGTCGATACGGATTCCGTAGCGGGTGAGCTTGATTCCCTCCTCGCGCATCTCATTAAATACGCGGATAGCGTTTGGCACACCGGATTTCAGTACATCGTAGGTGTCTACCAGAAGTGTGCAGGAGTTTGGATACATTTTTGCGTAGGTCTTGAATGCGGTATACTCATCCGGGAAGCTCATGATCCAGCTGTGGGCATGGGTTCCGAGTACCGGTACGTCAAACATCTTGCCGGTGAGGACGTTGGAGGTTCCCACACAGCCTGCGATGATGGCTGCACGTGCACCGTAGATACCTGCGTCTGGTCCCTGCGCGCGGCGAAGACCGAACTCCATAACGCCGTCTCCCTTAGCTGCATAGCAGACACGTGCTGCTTTGGTGGCAATGAGGGACTGATGGTTGATGATGTTCAGGATGGCAGTCTCCACAAGCTGAGCCTCCATGATAGGAGCGATAACCTTGACAAGCGGCTCGCGCGGGAATACTACGGTTCCCTCCGGAATAGCATAGATATCACCGCTGAAGCGGAAGTTGCTTAAGTACTCCAGGAAATCCGGCTCAAAAATGTTCAGGCCTCTTAAATATTCTACATCCTCTGCGGAAAAATGAAGGTCTTTGATATACTCGATCATCTGCTCCAGTCCGGCTGCGATGGCATAGCTTCCGCCGCATGGATTGGTACGATAAAACATATCAAAAACTACGGTCTGGTTGGTTGGATTTCTGAAATAACCCTGCATCATGGTAAGCTCATAAAGGTCAGTGAGCAGGGTGAGATTCATAGCTCTCATAAATGTTCTCCTTTAATATGGAATATAATATGGTTCTGTATTTGTTTCTGCTGATACAATTCCCGGAAACACCGGTCATGACCGTGACATACGCGTTACTGTCTTGTCACTTAGCGAACATTATAACACATATTTCACAGATATCATCAAAAATTTTTGTGAGGTGCCAAATTTTTCTTTAAAAAGCGCTTGACTTTTTATATACGTAGTAATATAATCATTTTTGTTCGAGCGAACAAAACAATATAGGGCTATCGCCAAACGGTAAGGCAACGGACTCTGACTCCGTCAGTTCAAGGTTCGAATCCTTGTAGCCCTGCTAAGAGCACTCAGGTAACTGAGTGCTTTTTTGTTGTGTACGGGTAAAAATTATTCGCAAATCTATTCTATCAGTTGTTTTCTGTAGCTATTTAGAAATTCATCTAAATAGCCATTGACAAATCCATCACAAAGAAGTATATTCTATTTAGATATATATCTAAATACTTTAACGAAGGGAGAGCGTATGAGTTTCAATGATACTATGAAAGCTTTGTCGGATCCGACGCGGCGGGCGATTCTGGATTTTCTGAAAGAAGGCAGTATGACAGCCGGTGATCTGGCGGCGAAATTTGATATGACAGGAGCCACGGTTTCCCATCACCTGTCCCAGTTAAAAAAAGCAGGACTTGTGGCTGAAAAAAGGGAAAAGAATTTTATTTACTATAGTCTGAACGCTTCCGTGCTGGAAGAACTGTTCTTATGGGTGAAAAACCTAAAAGGAGAATAATCTATGAAAGAAAGCAAAAAAACTATGATTCTGACCTCATTGGTTTGTCTCATTCCTATTGTGATCGGAGCGATTCTTTATCCGCAGCTGCCTGAGCAGATGGTAACCCATTGGGATTCTGCAGGTAACCCAAATGGATACAGTCATAAATTCACAGCAACTATCGTATTCCCGGGAATCCTGCTTCTTGTAAACCTCTGCTTCACGCCACTCCTTAAGATGGATCCCAAATATCAGAATCTTGATGAAAAAGTAAAGACTCTGCTCCACTGGCTTATTCCGATCATATGTCTGTTCTGCAGCGGTGTGACATTGGGCGATGGTATGGGAAAGAATCTTCCGATTCCAACACTCGGTACCGCATTAATGGGCGTTCTTTTTATCGTGATCGGCAACTATATGCCTAAAATCAGTCAGAGTTACACCGTAGGAATCAAGCTTCCATGGACCCTGTACAGTGAAGAAAACTGGGATAAGACCCATCGTCTGGCCGGATACCTTTGGGTACTGACGGGCCTTATCATCATCGTTTCCTCATTCTTCCCATGGAAAGTATGGGCACTGCCGGCAGCCGTTCTTCTGGCTATTGTGATTCCGACAGTTTATTCCTATCTTCTATATCGTAAGATGAGCAAATAATGTAAAGCTGTTGATCCAATCAAAACCACCGGCTTAGCCGGTGGTTTGCTCACGCCCTATAAGGGCTCATTACCGGCGTTTGAGTCTAAAGACTCATCGAATAGTTCGCCAGCCGC
>JAGHUU010000147.1 GCA_018064695.1 Candidatus Blautia equi
GTAACGCCAAGGGTCTTGATGGTCTCCTCAGAGTTGGATGCGATGAATGCCTCAGCTGCTGCTGCAAGCTTAGCCTCCTCCTCTGCGGTGATCTCTACGCCGTACTCGGCAGCTTTGTTTTTCATAAGATACATGGTCTCCACCTGCTCGAGCATCTGGTATTTGGTCTGCTCGCCGTAGGTCATATCGGAGCCTTCCTCTGCAGGGCTGTCATACATGCCTGCCAGATAGGAGCCTAATCCGTAGGACTCATACAGAGCTTTCAGGTAAGCCTGCTGATTACGTACCACAAAGCTGAATACACCCATTGGGATCTCCTCGCCATTGATGGTAGCTACGGTCTTGGTTCCGTCAAAAACCTCTTTTTTATCTCCGCAGCCAGAGAGCATTCCGGCAGATAACACACCTGCCATGGCAATTGCTGCATATTTCTTCCATGTGTTTTTCATATTTTCCTCCAACTATCTGCGCATCGGATTTTAAGCGATTCCGCCAAGTGCGCATTAACATATAGAGTATAATCTTTTTTCTTCCCAAGGGCAAGAAATTTCGCCCAAAAACCACCTGAATTCACAGTTGTTTCATAATCTTTTATTCTTCCACCAGCTTAACCAGCTCCCCGGAGAACTCCGTCAGTTCCGAAATGAGGTCCTTCTGAATGTCCAGAACGTACATGCGCTGGGCCGGCCTGAACTCCACGTAGATGCCGTATTTTGCCTTGATCACAGGGATCAGCTCCGGTTTCAGGCGGGCTTTTTCATAGAGGGTGATAAATGCGGTCTGCCCCATCTGCTTAATTTCAGTGATATAGCCCAGATGGGCGATGGACTTAAGCATGGCGATCTTTAAAAGGTTCTGCACGGCCTTTGGCGGCTCGCCAAAACGGTCGATCAGCTCCTCCATCATATCGTCATAGTCCTCCTCGCAGGATATGCCGGCGATGCGCTTATAAATATCCAGCTTCTGCATCTCGTTGCTGATGTAGGAATCCGGGATAAAGGCATCGATGCTGAGGTCGATGGTGGTATCAAAATCCTCCATGGTATGAATGCCTTTTGCCTCCTGCACAGCTTCATTCAGCATCTTGCAGTAGAGGTCGTAGCCTACAGCGTTCATATGTCCGTGCTGCTGGGCACCCAGCAGGTTTCCGGCTCCTCGAAGCTCCAGGTCGCGCATGGCGATCTTAAATCCGCTTCCCAGATCCGTAAACTCCCTGATGGCGGAAAGCCTCTTCTCTGCCATCTCCTTTAACAGGACATTTCTCCTGTACATAAGGAAGGCATAGGCATTTCGGTTGGATCTTCCGATACGTCCTCTCAGCTGGTAGAGCTGGGATAAGCCGTATTTATCGGAATCATGGATGATCATGGTATTTGCATTGGAGATATCCAGTCCGGTCTCGATAATAGTGGTGGAAACCAGCACGTCTATCTCCCCATTGATATAGTTGTACATAACATTCTCAAGCTCACGCTCGCTCATCTGTCCGTGGGCGTATTCCACACGGGCATCGGGAACCAGTTTGGAGATGCGGTTTGCCACATCGGCGATGTCTGTCACACGGTTGTAGACATAATAGACCTGACCGCCGCGGCGAAGCTCTCTTCTGATTGCCTCCCTCACCGTCTCCTCGTCGTATTCCATGACGTAGGTCTGGATAGGCATACGGTCCATAGGCGGCTCCTCCAGGACACTCATATCCCTGATTCCAATGAGACTCATATGCAGAGTTCGTGGAATCGGGGTAGCGGTCATGGTGAGAACATCCACATCTTTTTTCAGCTCTTTGATCTTCTCCTTATGGGCCACACCAAAACGCTGCTCCTCATCGATGACCAGAAGTCCCAGGTTTTTAAAGGATACGTCTTTGGAAAGCACGCGGTGGGTGCCGATAACGATGTCCACCTGTCCCTTTTTCAGATCCTCAATAGTCTTTTTCTGCTGAGCCGGGGTTCGGAAGCGGCAGAGCAGATCCACGCGCACCGGGAACTCCTTCATTCTCTGGACAAAGGTATTATAGTGCTGCTGGGCCAGAATAGTAGTCGGCACCAGATAGATAACCTGACGGCTCTCCTGCACTGCCTTAAAAGCTGCGCGGAGGGCGATCTCCGTCTTACCGTAACCTACGTCACCGCAGACCAGACGATCCATGATCTTGGTGCTCTCCATATCCCGCTTGGTGTCCTCAATGGCGGCGAGCTGATCCTCGGTCTCCTCATAAGGGAACATCTCCTCGAATTCCTTCTGCCAGATGGTGTCGGGGCCGCATACGTAGCCCTCTTTCTCCTGACGGGTGGCATAGAGGCTTACCAGGTCGATGGCGATATCCTTCACCGCGGTTCGCACCTTTGACTTGGTCTTGTTCCAGTCCTGTCCGCCCAGGCGGTTCAGCTTCGGAGTCTTATCCGCATCTGCGCCCGCATATTTCTGCAGGGAATCCAGCTGGGTGGCCAGAATATAGAGGTTGCTGTTGTCTTTATATTCGATCTTGATATAATCTTTTTCTATTTTATCCACCCGGATCTTCTCAATACCGCGGTAGATGCCAAGGCCGTTTCTCTCATGGACCACGTAGTCTCCAATGGAGAGCTCCGCAAAATCCTGGATACGGTTTCCGTTATAGATCTTTTTCTTTCTCTTCGGCTTCTGTTCCTGGCCAAAGATGTCGGTCTCTGTAATGACCGCAAATTTTACCAGCGGATACTCAAAGCCTCTTCTGGCGTGACCGTAGAGAACCATGATCTCTCCCGGGTTGATCACACGGTTATAGTCTGTGCCATAAAAGGCGTTCAGACCGTAGTCATTCTGCAGGTCTTTAGCCAGACGCTCCGCTCTTGTTCGGGAACCGGAGAAGAGGGCAATCTGATAGCCCTGTTTTTTATATTTGTTCAGGTCCTTCACCAGCGTCTCAAAGCTGCTGTTGTAGGAGTTCACCGACTGGGCGGTGAGCGCAAACTTATCTGTCACCTTCCATCTGTCCCTGATAGGTTCCAGGGCGGATATGGAGATACAGTTTCTCTTATTCAGCTCTTTCTGCAGCTCCTCGCTGCTGCAGAGCCAGTCTGCGGAGAGGGTCTTCTCCCCCTTCTCCTCCCGGTTTCGGACACTCTCCTGAAACTCATCCTCCACCGCCTCAGCATTTGCCACCAGACGGTTGGGCTCATCCAGAAAGATCATCGTCTGTTTTTCCGGAAAATAGTCCAGAAAAGAGACTCTGTTTTTTCCGCCGCTGAACTCGGTGGCAGGGTAAACGGTGATCTCCGTCAGCTTTTCCAGGGACCGCTGACTCTGGGCGTCAAAGATCCTGATGGAGTCGATCTCATCGCCAAAGAGCTCTATTCTCCATGGGTTCTCCTCTGTGAGGCAGTAGATATCTATGATGTTTCCCCGGACTGCAAACTGTCCCGGCATCTCCACCTGTCCCACTCTCTCATAACCCAGTTCGGCCAGATCCTTTGTCACTTTGGTCAGATTCAGCTCCTCTATATCATCGATGCGGATCAGTCTGGAAGAGATCTGCCGCAGGGATTCCAGATAATCCATACAGCCGTCCACACTGGTGAAAACGGTGACCTCATCCCGCTCAAGCAGGGCTTTGATCACCTGCATTCTCTGTTTTAAAAGCAGATTTCCGTGAATATCCGCATGAAAGAAGAGCATGTCCTTGGCGGGGTAAAAGAGGGCTTCTTTATCGTAAAAACGATAGTCCTCAAAGAGCTCCCGGGCACTTCGCTCATCCTCGGATAGGATCAGGCGGCACGGAAAAAGCCCAGAGAGCCCATATATTAAATGGGCTTTCTGGGACTCTACACATCCTGTGATCTCAAGGATTCCCTGATTCGATTTTGCACATTTACAAATGTCTTCCATCTCTGCAAGCTTCTTAAGAGGCTGCAAAAAAGTTTTCATAGATACCCTCGCAATCTGAAATCAGAAATCAAAAATTAAAATCTAAAAATCAAACCTTACGGTTATATGCATTCATAGCGCCGTCCACGTCTCCGGAAACGATCTTTGCCACTGCATCTGCGGCATTTTCAATGGCCTCATCCACGACCTTTCGATCCTCAGTGGAGAATCTTCCAAGTACATAATCAGCCAGATCCCAGCCGGCAGGCTTTGCACCTACGCCTACCTTCACCCGGACAAACTCCTGGGTACCAAGCTGTTTGATGATGTCCTTCATGCCGTTATGGCCGCCGGCGCTGCCTTTTTTTCTGATGCGGAGCTGACCCGGTTCCAGATCGATGTCGTCGTAGACAACAATAAGCTCGGTGGCCGGATCCAGTTTAAAGAAATTCAGCATTTCACGGACCGGTCCGCCGCTTAAATTCATAAAGGAAAGTGGTTTCATGAGGACCACTTTTTCGCTGCCGATCATACCTTTTCCGTACATGGCGTTGAATTTTACGCCTGCCTGCGGAATGCGGTATTTATCGATCAGACAATCTATTGTATCAAATCCCATGTTGTGACGGGTCTTCTCATATTGTTTTCCGGGATTTCCCAGTCCGACAATCAGATACATATATATTCCTCGCAGTTTCTGTTAGTTAAAGAATACCATTTCTTCCTGAAGAGGATCGCACAGGGAAACGTTTTCTGCGTAAAGCACAATGCCCTCTTCTCCCTGGTATTCTGCGCGTACTTCCAGCGCGGCTTTGGCGGTAACCTCTACCCATGCGCCCGGTTTCAGCTTAGGTGCGTATGCGCTCTTGCAGACATATCCAAGGAAGGTGGTATCGTCTGCACAGCAGGTCATGGCGGTACGGCCCGGAACAAAGAACTTGCTTCCCATTCCGCGTGGTTTCATGACTCTTGCCTTAAATTTCAGAGTTTTGCCCACATAGTTCTCCGGGTTATCCATGGAATCCACAAACCAGATGCCGTAGTCCTCAGGAAGGATCTCAATGAAATCTGCATTGATATCAAATGGGAGCTCGTCCTGGAAGATGTCGTCCATCTCGCCCTCTTCGTTCTCGAAGATGACCTCTGCTCTCTGGTTGGCAACCTTGATACCGCGGCGGTACTGTGGAAGCGGATCGCCCTCCTGACAGCGGTTGAATACGACCATGTCAGCATTGCGAACCATATCCATGAACAGGGATTTCATGTTGGCCATGTATACCTGATAGGTGGAAGCGTCCACGGTAACGATCTCCTGCTCGATGCCCCAGCCTGCAGGCTTTTTCATCTGCTCGAACTCGCTTACCAGCCACATGCCGTTAAACTCAATGACTACTCGCTCCGGCTGGTGGATGATGTCCATAGCCTCAAGCTTTTCAGGTGTCAGATCTTCTTTATTTTCAATGACCTCGATCACCGTATTCTTGATGGCAAGCGCTTTGGCATCGTACTCTTCCTCGCCCTCCTCGCAGAGGATCAGCAGGGTTTTACCTTTAATAGAAAAGTAGTCCTGCTGCAGGGTGAAATTCAGGAAGGATGTCTTACCGCTCTCCAGAAATCCGGAGATGAGATAAATCGGAACTTTAATTTCTTCCATATCAAAACCTCTTTCTAAAAAGTGGGACAGTGGGACAGGGACCTGTCCCACTTTTGCCCCAAAATCTGTTCTCTATTATAATCCAAACAGTTCTGCCAGTTTATCTTCTTTCATCTCTGATCCGATCACGCAGAGACGGCCGGTGAACTCAGGTGCGCCCTCGCGAACCTCGGATTCTTCCGGAACCATGTCAAAGTAGATCCAGGTTCCATCCTCTGCAGGAAGCATTCCCTTTGCACGGAGGATGATTCCGTACTCATCAGAGTCAGCCAGTTTGTCAAGAATGCTCTGGATGCCCTCTTTGGTGTATTTCTTGATGGTCTCACGTCCCCAGCTGGTGAATACCTCATCAGCGTGGTGATGGTGGTGATGATGTCCGTGCTCGTGATCGTGACCGCAGCAGCACTCGCCGTCGTGGTCATGATGGTGGTGATGATGCTCATGCTCGTGATCATGGTCATGTCCGCAGCAGCACTCCTCATCATGGTCATGATGGTGATGATGATGCTCATGCTCGTGATCATGGTCATGTCCGCAGCAGCACTCCTCGTCATGGTCGTGATGATGGTGATGATGTACATGTCCGCACTCAGGGCAAACCTCTTCCTCCATCAGCTCTTTTTCAAGAGATACCTGATGCTCCATAACCTCAAGAAGTTTTACGCCGTCCAGCTGAGCAATAGGGGTGGTGATGATATTTGCATTTTTGTTGATCTCACGGAGCATCTGCATAGCTTCCTCAGCCTTCTCAGCGCTCACGATATCGGTACGGCTCATGATGATGGCTCCGGCATGCTCAACCTGATTATTGAAGAACTCACCGAAGTTTCTCATGTACATTTTGCATTTCTTAGCGTCTACAACAGTAGTGTAGCTGTTCAGAACCAGCTCAGGGTTCTTCTCCTGTACATCCTGTACAGCCTTGATAACGTCAGATAATTTTCCTACACCGGATGGCTCAATGAGGATACGATCCGGATGATAGGTATTTACGACCTCCATAAGAGAGGTTCCGAAATCTCCTACCAGAGAGCAGCAGATACATCCGGAGTTCATCTCGCGGATCTCAATGCCGGCTTCCTTAAGGAAACCACCGTCGATACCGATCTCACCGAACTCGTTCTCGATGAGTACTACCTGCTCGCCGCCAAAGGATTCTTTTAACAGTTTTTTAATGAGAGTTGTTTTTCCGGCTCCCAGGAATCCGGAAACAATGTCGATTTTTGCCATGTCTTTATCCTTCTTTCTTTTTACATGATCCCAGCCGCCGGCCTCCGCGCCGACTGCATCTATGTTCAGGCATTCTGAAGGCCTTTTTCTACCTGTAACCTCCACATATGCCAGGTAACGCAAACTTAACCAGGAGACATTCCTGCCCCCTGGTTTTCAAGAATTATAAATCATCTTCCCCTGAAAAGCAAGTCAAAACAGTATACTCTTTTTAACATCCTGCCCGAAAGGCTTTTATGTCATAGGAATTTCCTATGACATAAAAAGCACCCCAATTCCTGAGGTGCTTTTTGGAAAAATCCTATTAATAAGTAAAGATCGCTACGCCGTATGGAGGGAGTTTGTAGCTGAAGGAATATGGTTTTCCGTCGCACTCACCCTCTGCGGACTTGTAGGTTACAGGCTTGTCCAGCATGCCGTCCTCTGTCATGATGAGCTTGTATGCTTTCTTCTTCAGGCAGCCTACTCTGTAGTCGGATCTGTCTACCGGTGTCATGTTTACAACCATGAGGATGTTGTTCTTATCGGTAGGAGATTTTCTTACAAAGCTGAAGATGCTTCTGTCGGCATCATCGGCATTGATCCACTCGAATCCGTCAGGGGTGTTATCTGTAGCGTAGATAGCAGGATATTTCTTGTACAGGTGAAGCAGATCTTTTACAAAGTTCTGCAGATCCACATGTCTCTGATCCTGGTCGAGAAGGAACCAGTCGAGGTCTCTTGCCTCGCTCCACTCGCGGAGCTGACCGAATTCCTGTCCCATGAAGAGGAGTTTCTTTCCAGGGTGGCACATCATAAAGGTGTAGCCGGCTTTCAGGTTTTTGAACTTATCATCCTCAAGGCCAGGCATTTTGCTCAGCATAGAGCATTTCAGATGTACGACCTCATCGTGGGAGAGAACCAGAACGTATTTCTCGCTGTAAGCGTATGCCATAGCGAAGGTCATCTTATTGTGGTTGAATTTACGGAAGTATGGATCCAGCTTCATGTACTCCAGGAAGTCGTTCATCCATCCCATGTTCCATTTCAGGGAGAATCCAAGGCCGTCGTCCTCTGCCTTGCCGGTAACTTTTGGCCATGCGGTGGACTCTTCTGCGATCATAACGGTACCGTGATTTCTTCCGGTAACTACGGTATTCAGATGTTTGAAGAACTCAATGGCTTCCAGGTTCTTGTTGTCGCCGTATTTATTGGCAACCCACTGGCCGTCCTGTTTTCCATAGTTCAGGTACAGCATGGATGCTACTGCGTCTACACGAAGACCGTCTACGTGGCACTCCTCCACCCAGAAAAGTGCATTGCCAATCAGGTAGTTCTTAACCTCAGGGCGTCCGTAGTTGTAGATCTTGGTGCCCCAGTCAGGATGCTCGCCCTGTCTTGGGTCCTCATGCTCGTAGAGGCAGGTGCCGTCGAATTTTGCAAGACCATGGGCATCTTTCGGGAAGTGTGCCGGTACCCAGTCAAGAATGACACCGATTTTATGTCTGTGAAGGTAATCTACCATGTATTTAAAGTCTTCCGGGGAACCGTGGCGGGAGGTTGGTGCATAATAGCCAAGTACCTGATAGCCCCAGGATCCGTCAAACGGATGCTCTGCGATTCCAATGAACTCTACATGGGTGTAGCCCATCTCTTTTACATATGCAGCAAGCTCTACAGCCAGCTCACGATAGTTGTAGTATCCGTCAGGATCTTCCTCGGTAACCTCATGTTTTCTCCAGGAGCCCGGATGAACCTCGTAGATGGACATGGCATCTGTATTATAGTCATAGCTCTGGCGATTTCTCATCCAGGTATCGTCTTTCCATTTATAGTTTCCGATATCTGCGATCTTAGATGCGGTTCCCGGTCTCTTTTCAGCGGAGTTTCCGTATGGGTCAGCCTTTACAAGAGTTTCTCCATAATATCCGATCAGGTTATATTTGTAGAGCTGACCTACCTTTGCGCCCGGGATAAAGGTCTCGTAAACGCCGTTTGGACCTGTTTTTACCATAGGATTTGCGTTTACATCCCAGCCGTTGAAGTCACCGATTACGGATGCGGACTGTGCGTTAGGCGCCCATACTGCAAAATATACACCGGCTTCGCCATCCTGTACGGTAGGATGCGCACCAAGCTTTTTATAAACATCATAATGAACACCCTGACCGAATAAATACTGGTCATACTCTGAAAAATGCATCTTTTCAGTCACCGGCTGTGCTTTCTTTCTAGCCATTTCTTTTGTTCCTCCGTATATTTATTGATTTTTTCAACAAATTTCAAAATATAATTCAAATTTTATTATAGCAACGGCAGGTGCCATCGTCAATCAATATATTAAATTTCAGGATGGTTTTCTTTGTTTTTTTAGTGCAAAATATACAAATATCATTTGGTTTCCAAACGAAAAAAACGGGAGAAACAGAAATCTGTTTCTCCCGATCGTTATTTCCTGCTGATATTGGGGATCAATAATCTTCGCTGTCGTCATAATCGCCGTCCTCGGAGTAGTCCTCTTCTCCTTCAGAGCTGGCGTTCAGGTTCTCGATGAAATCATCCGGCTCTTCTTCCTCGATCTCATCCCAGCCCTGTCCTCTGTATCCGGGTGCGCCGCCGTTAGCCAGGGTGCTGTCCCAGAAATCGGTGTAGGATGCATATTTCAGATCTACGCCCTTAGCTGCTGCCAGCTCACTGACAGTAACCAGTCTGTAGCCTCTCTCGATCAGGTCAGGAATGATTCTCTTAGCTGCTCTAACAGATGGCTCGTGGATATCGTGCATCAGAATGATACTTCCGTCTGTGAGGTCACCGTTCATAACGGCATTGTAATCCAGCTCATCATCTCTATAGGACCAGTCCAGGGAATCCAGAGACCACATGAAGAATGGTTTTCCGACTGCAGCAAAAATCTCACTGTTTCCGCTTCCGTATGGACAGCGGGCTACTGTGGAGATCTGGCCTACCACCTGCTCCAGAAGGGCATCTGTTCTTGCATACTGATTTGCCGCACCCTCAGCTCCAATGGTCATAAGGTCCGGATGGTCAAAGGAGTGGTTTCCAAGCTCGCAGCCAATGGCAGCCATCTTTTTGATCTCCTCCGGGTAGAGGCTTACGTGCTCACCCAGCATGAAGAAGGTAGCTTTCGCATGGTTCTCCTCCAGACAGTTGAGAAGATCCATAGTGTAGTCACCAGGGCCGTCGTCAAAGGTAAGTGCCAGCATAGGGCGGCGTCTGGTGCGGTCATACACACCGTCTTCCTCAAAGAAGTACTCACTTCCGCCGTCATCATACCAGCCGGTGCGGACATATCCGTTTTCATCAAAGTTATAGGTTTTGCCGTCGATCTTCTGGAAACCGGATACATAATAGGTTCCGTCGGTATTTCTGTACCATTTACCGGTGAGGTCCTCATGCCATCCTGCAGACATCTGCAGAACCTTCTGCAGGTCCATAAGACCGTGCAGCGGTTGGCGGGAAGCCATAGGCAGACCGGATTTGGATTCTGTGGTACCGGTGCTCTCTGAACCTTCGGTCTCTTCCGGTTCTTCCGAGCCTTCCGTACCCTCAGCGCCTTCCTCTCCGCCTTCTGTATTTCCATCTGCCTGAAGCTGTCCCTCAGACGGTTTTTCCACTGTTTCGGAGGAGCCGCCTCCTACTCTGTGAACGATTGGCATGATCACGCCTCTGATCACAAACACTACCAGGAGAATTGCGCCAATGATCGTAGCCACTTTTTTCATGGTCCGGCGCCGCTGAAGCTGAAGCTGCTTCTGCCTTTTTCTCTCCCTTATAATTTTCTCTCTGTCAGTCATATTTCCTCTGTTCCCCTTCTATCAGACAATATGCTTCTTAATTTTAATTCTTTATTTTATAATTCTTTACTCTTCAGAAGTTTCCTCTTCCGGAATCTCTTCTGTAATTTCTTCTTCGGCTTTTTCTTCCTCTGTCACGGTTTCTGCGGGAGCTTCCTCCGCCTGTTCCGGGGCGGGCTCTGCAAAAACAGCCTGTTCGATCAGCAGATCTTCAATGCGAAGAAGTGCAATGGACTCGTCGATCATGGCCTGTCCGTAGGTATCCAGAAGCTCTGCCATGGATGCTGCTTTGAAATCCAGAAGCAGCTGGTCCTGAATGATCAGGCATTCCTGGTCCTCCAGAGTGATTCCCTCTGCATCCATAATGGCCTGCAGGATCAGGTTCTGTTTTACCTTCTGCTCTGCGTATCTCTCGCATTCCTTCTGAAATTCTTCCGCAGTCATGCCCTGAGATTCCAGGAAGGTATCAAGGTCCATATCGCTCTCGTTATTATAGAGCATAGCCAGTCGTTTGTACTGATCCATGGCCATGTTCAGGTCAGCCTTTGGGTATTCTCTGACTTCCGAGTTTACAAGGACCATATTCCAGGCGGCTGCTTTCAGATCCTCCGCAAGGAGTTCCTCTGCTTCTGCCTCCAGCTCTGCGCGGATCTGTGCTCTGTATCCGGCAAGGTCTGCTGCGTCTGTGCGATTCTTTGCCAGAGCATCTGTGAGCTCCGATGTACGCTGAAAGCTCTGCAGCATGACTTTATAGGTTACAGGCTTTCCTGCCAGGTCTTCCCTTTCAAAGTCCTCCGGGTATACGATCTGGAAAATTTTGCTCTCACCTTTTTTCATGCCGGTCAGGGCTTCCTCAAAGGCAGGTGCCATGGCGCCTTCCCCAACGGTGAAATCAAAATATTTTTCTTCCTCCAGTACTCTGCCTGCCACGGTTCCCACATAGCTTACGGTGACACGGTCGCCGGACTGAACTGTTGCTCCGGCTGCAGTTACCTCGGTTTTTTCCGCAAGAAGATTTTTTCTTACGATCTCCTCTACCTTTTCATCAGTGATGGCGTACTGGCTCTTGTCCAGTGACAGCCCCTTGTAATCACCGAGGATCAGATATTTATCCAGGTTATCCACAGATACCAGACGGGCGCCTGTATATTCCAGGGACTTCTCCTCATTGCTGTTCTCTGTGTTTTTACCGTTTTCTGTATTCTCTGCTTTCTGTCCGCTTCCGGATGTGTTCTCACTGGATGGAGTTCCGCCGGTTCCGTTTTCACAGGCAGTTCCCATCAGCGCCGCACATAGGATCAGCAGGGCGAGATAAGCTCTTTTTTTCATAATATTTTCCCCTTTTTTCATGAACGTGATCAGATTGGCGGTACCGGTACGGTTCTGTCGCTGTCCCAGACATCGGCGACATCAAACAGGTCGTCCAGCATTTCCGGATTGTAATACATACGGTATCCATCCAGATTTCTTCTTCCCTGACGGAAGAAGCGGTCGGTGATCTGTACCCAGACTCTGCTGGAGTCTACGTTCATAAAGTAGTTATAGCCGTTCTTTTTGTAGTACTGGAATTTCGGGTTGTCCTCCGCGTATGGCTCCCAGTTTCCGATATCCGCACCAAAGGCGAAGATGATCATATCTGTATTGCCCACAACGCTTCGCACAGTGTTTACCCACCTTTCGTTATCAGCAATCAGCTCTTCCAGACTGGAGGTGGTAACATTCTTATGTCCCCAGGTATGGCTGGCAAACTCCCAGCCGGTCTGTTTCATATAGGCAGCCACACGGTGTGCGGCTTTTACTTCTTTGTCATAGTCAAAATCCGGGTGATCTTCCAGGAATTTTCTCTGGTCTTCGTACAGATTTTCTCCTGTTTTATATGCCACATCGGTTCTGTAGCCCAGAACACCGTTATAGCCGGTCAGTGCGATGATTCCTTTTCTTCCGTGATAGGAAAAATCCGGATGCTCTTTTACAAAGGAATCGATAAGCGGTACCATATCGAAATCTCCTACGGTTACCGTGCCGTCGTCATTGATGTATTCGCATTTGACCTCTTTGTCTGCCGTCACTACCAGGCGGCTGGCAAAGCCATCGTCCTCCATATAGTGATAGTAGCTTACATCATCCTGAGAGAGGACAAACGGGATCTTACCCGGTGGAAGCATGATCTTTTTCCTGGTCATATTTCCGTTTTTATCTGCTTTTACCATGTCATGCGGGCTTACCATAACGTAGCCTTTGTCATACATGGTCTGAATGATCTTATTAAACTCGGGGATGGTGGTCATGTACTGGTTGTAACCGGCCTCATCATGATCCCCGTCAAAAACCTTGGAATTATCCACAGTCAGTGTGTGGAAGAAAACATGGGTGATCTCTTCCAGCGGATATTCCACACAGGAGGCTTTTTCTTTCTTAAAGTTCTTAACTGCCCGCTTCATGGCACTGCTGTATTCGTATTCCCTCTGGTTTTCCAGCAGTTTGATGGCTGCATCGTAATTATACTGGGCTGCCAGAATTTTTGCGTCTGCATACACTGCACGGACACTGGTGAGACTCAGCTGAAATTCCGGTTCCATGTCCGGATTTTCCAGTTCTTTTGGATCGGCAGGCTCGTTATGTGCCAGTACCGGCTCCTCGGCTGCTTCGGACTCTTCCTCCCGCTCCAGCCTTTCAAGCTCATCCAGTTCATCGATCTCCTCGGAGATCACTACTTCAATCTCTGCTTCTTCCGATTCTTCCTGGGCGGACTCGCCCGGCATGATGTACTCTTTTTCTTCCTTCGCGGTAAGCGGCACATCCTCCTCAAACGGAAGAAGTGCGCATCCGCTGAACAGCGATACACACAGCAAAACGGATGTCAGCAGCATAGTTCTTTTTTTCATGTACTACCCCTTTCAGGTCAAAGCGCGGCTCCCTTTCCGCATTCCGACCGGATCTGCTTAACATTCTTTTGTCCTTATGTTTAAGGATTCCTCTGTCTTTCCCCAAAAACAGAAGCTCCTCTTTCCTTTACCCTTCGTGAAAAAATAATTCTCCACATTACATGAAACATAATCATTATAGCGACTTATTTTTGAAATTTCCACAGTTTTCCTAAAATAACTTTTTAATCTTTCCTAAAACAGGGGGAACACTTTCCGGGGAATACTTTAAACAAAAGAATTGCCTTTTTCCGGGAATAATGATAAAATAACTCGTAATGATGTGCTTTCAGGCAATAGAAAAATAACATAAAGAATCAGGAGGATTTCTATGAAAACATCTACTATCATCCTTCTTGTCATTCTCGTCCTTTTGATCGCCGCACTGGTAGCTCTCTACTTCTTCGGAAAAAGAGCACAGAAGAGACAGGAAGAACAGCAGGCACAGATCCAGGCTTCCAAACAGACCATCAGCATGCTGGTCATTGATAAAAAACGTATGAAACTGAAAGAATCCGGTCTCCCACAGATGGTTATCGACCAGACTCCAAAGCTTATGCGCCGCACCAAATTACCGATCGTAAAGGCCAAGGTTGGTCCAAAGATCACCGTTCTTATCGCAGATGAGGCTGTATTCGATCTCATCCCTGTTAAGAAAGAGATCAAGGCAGAGGTAAGCGGTCTCTATATCGTAGGCGTTCGCGGTATCCGCGGATCTCTTGAGACCCCACAGAAAAAACAGGGCTTCTGGAAACGTACCATGGCTAAGGCACAGGGTATGGTAAAGAAAAACACCGAGCCTGAGGCACCTGCTAAAAAAGGCAAAAAAGCTTCTAAATAATGAATATGAACTGACTAAGGGACAGCGCCTGGCGCTGTCCCTTTTTTATAATTGAATCACGTGTTTTGCAAATGCTTCCAGAGTCAGGGTGCAGTCCGAAGTGTGCTGGTCATTCATGTCCATGGCATAGTGGACGGAGACGCACACATGGTTTTCATCCTGATCCCGGATGTCCAGCTTTCTGGTGGTGAGACCCATCTCGATGGTTCCGTAAGGGGTGGTGTAAAAAGAAACGGTTCTTTTTCCCGGCTCAAACACCATGGTCACATTGATGAGCCCCTGTTTTCGAACCTCCAGTTTATGGTCATTGTACTTGATATAATTGAGGGTGGGATCTTTAAAATCCTCCATGTATTCCTCGTAGCGGAAATAGTGGGTGCCGTTTTTCAGGAAATATTGTCCCGGCACCAGAATCTCAATTGGTTCCGCTGCCTCTTCCCCTTCCTGCACCTGTGTTCCCACTACCCGGATCAGAACTTCTTTATCCATATATTCTCCTTCAGATCTGTATACCAGATTTATTTCTGTTTAATGTCTCTCAATGCCTTTCACGCATATGCGAATTGTAACACATTCGGAGGCATTATACAAAAGAATCCTCAGGATTCATAGGTGATGGTCTCCGTTGTGTATTTTCGTTCCATATCATGGCGCTTTTTGCGGTCCTCCACGTTGTCAAATACGATGGACATGTCGTAGTCCTCCGGATACAGCTCCTCCGCCTTTACATGCAGCTGCACACGCTTGTGGTTGATCCAGATCTTTCGCCCTGCGATCTGTACCCTTAAAACGCCCTTCTCATTTATCGGTTCGCATACAATGCCGATCTTTTTATCCGGCAGAACATAAACGGAATCCCCAATCTGGTATCTGGTTGTGATCTCTGCATTTTTATGGGTCTTCTTTGTTTTCCGGATCTTTTTCCCGGAGGCTGTCTTTTCCGGTTCTTTATTATGAAAAGTGTAGATGCCCGCTGCTTTCTCCCCATATGCAGCCTTTACCGCTATGTTCAGCATATCTGCCGGCATTCCCAGACGGTCCGCAATGTAGAAAGCGCAGCTCTCACCGGCTTCACCTATGACCATCTTATAAGTAGGCTGCAGGGTCTCCTTATTAAAAGTCATTCTGGCATTTATGATGCCCTCCTGCCTGCCCGCGTATTCCTTCACCTCCGGATAATGGGTGGTCACAAGGAAGTTTGCTCCGCTCTCCCGCAGTTTTTCCAGAATGGCAATGGCAATTCCCATACCTTCCTGCGGATCTGTTCCGGAGCCCAGCTCATCCATGATGACAAAACTGTCCCTGTCCACTTCCCCCAGAATGTGAAGTACATTTTTTATGTGGGAGGAGAAGGTGGAAAGGTTATCACTTAAGTTCTGGCCGTCACCGATGTCACAGAAATAAGCGGAATTCATGCAGATGTCAGCCTGCCTGCTGCAAACGTGCAGACCGCACTGGGCCATGATGGCGTTCAGCATCACTGTTTTTATGGCTACCGTCTTTCCGCCGGTATTTGGTCCGGTGATCACAATTCCTCTGTTGTCCACGCCGATCTCAAAGGCGAGCGGGACACTGACCTTTGGATCCATGAGCGGATGTCTTGCCTGGTCCAATGTGATACGCCTTTCCAGGTTGATCTTTGGCTCAGTTCCCCCAAGCTCTATGCTGAGTTTTCCCTTTGAAAAGCTGTAATCCAGTTTTTCTATGAGTCTCATGTTCTCTGTCAGGGCATCGGCACAGTCGGAGACCATGGCGGTCAGGGTATAGAGAATACGGTACACCTCATTTTCCTCGTCCAGGCGCAGGTACTGGCGCTCTTCGCCAAGCCGGAGCACGCCTTCCGGCTCAATAAATAGGGTACTGCCTGTGCTGGATTTATCCACCAGGCTGCCGGCGATCTTGTAGCGATATTCCTTCTTAACAGGGATGCAGATCCTTCCGTTTCTGGTGGTGTAGAAGTTTTCCGCCATGCACTCACGGTTGTTTCTGATGATAGTTTCTGCTTTTCTCTTCATCTCCTCATCCAGCTGCTGGAGTTTCATTCGAATCTCAAACAGCTCTTTGGAGGCGTGGTCGTCCACTCTTTCGCCGCGGATCTGTCTTAAGATCTCCTCCTTTAACTCCTCCTGGGTGTCCAGAGATTCGTCATAGTAGGCAATGGAATTCCGGAATTGTTTTCCTCTGTTGAGATAAGAGCCCAGTCTCTCCAATATGATCAGCACGCTCTGCACACGCTCCAGCTGATATGGGCTCAGGCAGTCTCCTCTTTTGCTGATCTCCAGGATCTCCAGAATCTCCGATACGTCCTGAAGAGGTGGATTTCCAAGCTTCTCTATCATTTCCTTTGCATCGGTGGTATCCCGGAGTTCTCTTCTGAGAGTGCTTTCCTCAAGGATGATCCATCTGTCTTCTATCTGCTTTTTTGCCTCACCTGTCACAGCAAGGTTTTTCCAGATTTCTTTTACTTTGTCGAATTCTATCTGTTTTTCAATCATTTTGTCGGGTGTTCCTTTCGATTACTTCTATTTTTTCATACTTTCAGTGATCAAAAGTGCATAAAAAAACCATGATATCCTACGCTTTGATATCATGGTTTAGAATACGAAAGAACCCCCGGGACAAGGATAAACTGCTGCCCCCGGACACAGAAAACAAGTTGGGTTACATCTGACCAGAATATTAAGCGTAACGAAATAAAGCTAACACAGTTCCCTCTGTTAACCAATTTCATACCATTAAAGCCGCACTGCACATATCTGCAGCTTTACATATCAGTTTTTCATGATATGGGTTATTTACCCACCACGCTTAACATAAATTGTCCTCTGTTTCTGTAATTTATATAGCAAATAGTAGCACCGAAAAGGCGCTGCGTCAAGAACTGGAATAGAATCGTTACAGTTCACACGGCACCTAATCACTTGCTGATTAGGTGACCGGAGAAAGTGATTCAGGGGTGAGCAGGCCTCTTTTGCGAAGCAAAACTCCAAATAG
>JAGHUU010000266.1 GCA_018064695.1 Candidatus Blautia equi
TGGATAAGAGTGTGACTATTCCGCTCTGTATCCTCTGCGGTCTTGCAGCAGCTTTTGTTGTACTTATGTACATCATGGTACCGTTTGGCGCGCTGTTCACCCTCTGGGGCAGAAACTACAGCCTCAGCCTTAAGTGGTTCCAGTATATGTTTAAGACCAGCGGTCTTAAGGCATTTAAGGATTCCTTCGTGCTTTCCCTTATTGCGGCACCTGTGACGGCATTGCTGTCTATGGTGATCTCTTATCTTGTTGTTAAGAGAAAATTTAAGAGCAAAGGCTTTATTGAGTTCGTTTCCATGCTTGCCATGGCTGTTCCGGGTACTGTTCTCGGTATCGGATATATCCGCGGTTATGCAAATGGTATTTTCCGTACAGGTCTCATGCAGCAGATCTACGGTACCGGACTGATCCTCATCATCGTATTCGTAGTTCGAAGCCTGCCTACAGGTACCAGAAGCGGTATTTCCGCCCTTCGTCAGATCGACCCTTCCATTGAGGAGTCCGCTTATGACATGGGAGCAAATTCCGCAAAGGTGTTTACCAGCGTAACGCTGCCGCTTATCAAGGATTCCTTCTTCAGCGGTCTTGTTACTGCCTTTGTAAGAAGTATCACGGCTATCTCCGCCATTATTCTTCTGGTTACCCCACAGTTCCTGCTCATCACCTGTCAGATCAACGAGCAGGCGGAGAAGGGCAATTACGGCGTAGCCTGCGCTTATGCTACGGTGCTGATCATCATCACCTACGGTATGGTGCTTATTATGAACGGATTCATCAGACTCTTCGGAACCAGCCGGAGAATTAAGGAGGATTGACATGGCAAAGGAAAAGAAAGGTGTGAGACTGGAGCATATCTCCAAGATCTACCAGGACCCAAAGACAAAAAAAGAATTTTATGCGGTAAAAGATACCACCCTTGAGATAGAACCGGGAACCTTCGTAACATTGCTTGGTCCTTCCGGATGCGGTAAAACCACCACACTTCGTATGATCGCCGGATTTGAGAGTCCGGATGAGGGTGAGATCTACCTTGGAAACGAGGCAATCAACGAGCTGACACCAAACAAGCGTGACACAGCCATGGTTTTCCAGAGCTATGCGCTGCTTCCGCATTATAATGTATTTGATAACGTAGCTTATGGACTGAAGATCCGTAAGCTGCCTAAAGATGTCATCAAAGAGAAAGTAATGAACATCCTGAAGCTTGTGGAGCTGGAGGGAATGGAGAGCCGTATGACCAACCAGCTATCCGGTGGACAGCAGCAGCGAGTTGCTCTTGCCCGTGCACTGGTACTTGAGCCGGGTGTGCTCTTATTCGATGAGCCTCTCAGCAACCTGGATGCAAAGCTCCGTGTTACCATGAGAACCGAGATCCGTAAGATCCAGCAGAAGGTGGGAATCACTGCAATCTATGTTACCCACGATCAGTCCGAGGCTATGAGTATCTCTGATAAGATCATCATCATGAGCAAGGGTAAAGTGGAGCAGATCGGAACCCCTCGCGAAGTATATTATCATCCAAATTCCAAATTTGTTGCGGATTTCATTGGCGAGGCAAACTTCTTAAAAGCCTCCGTTCTTGCAGCGGATGAGGAGAAGGCTGAGATCTCTGTAGACGGACAGAAGCTTACGGTTAAGAACTTTGCCGGCGCAAAGGCAGGAGACGAGGCTTCACTGGTACTGAGACCTGAGGCAGTGGCACTTGCGGAGGATGGACTTCTTGAGTGTACCGTCACCCTGTCTACATTCATGGGTGCTTATCAGTATTATCAGGTTCAGGTTGCAGATATCACTGTGCAGCTGACAGATTATAATCCTGTGAATAAGAGGATCTTTGAAGTCGGGGAGAAGGCGAAGCTTAGCTTTGATCCAAATGGAGTCTACATTCTTTGAGAGCCTGGGTGAGTTCCTGGGGATGGTGGCAAAGGTCCATTTTAGCTGAAAAGAGGGTATTGACGTTTACACTTTAATTCGATAAAATATCTGCGATTGATTTATGAGGAATATTTTACATATTCGAAAGGGGATATTATTATGAGTAAAATTCAGATGCAGACTCCGCTGGTTGAGATGGACGGAGATGAGATGACCAGAATTCTCTGGAAAATGATCAAGGACGAACTCCTCACTCCATTTGTAGAGCTGAACACCGAGTACTACGATCTTGGACTTCCATACAGAAATGAGACCAACGATCAGGTTACTGTTGATGCAGCAGAGGCTACTAAGAAGTATGGTGTAGCTGTTAAGTGTGCTACCATCACTCCAAACGCAGCACGTGTGAAAGAGTATGATCTGAAAGAAATGTGGAAGAGCCCTAACGGCACGATCCGTGCTATGCTGGACGGCACTGTATTCCGTGCACCGATCATCGCAAAAGGCATTGAGCCAAACGTAAAGACCTGGAAGAAGCCAATCACTCTTGCACGTCACGCTTACGGTGATGTTTATAAAAACGCTGAGATGATCATCCCTGGTGCAGGCAAAGTAGAGCTTGTTTATACCGCAGCAGACGGAACAGAGGAGCGCGTTACTGTACATGAGTTCAAAGGACCTGGCGTGGTTCAGGGCATGCATAACCTGGATGCTTCTATTTCCAGTTTTGCCCGCAGCTGCTTTGAGTACGCACTCAGCACCCAGCAGGATGTATGGTTCTCCAGCAAAGATACCATTTCCAAGAAATATGACCATACCTTTAAAGATATCTTTGAGGAGATCTTTAATAACGAGTATAAAGAGAAATTTGAGAAGGCCGGAATCACTTATTTCTACACCCTCATTGATGATGCTGTAGCACGTGTTATGAAAGCTGAGGGCGGCTTTATCTGGGCCTGCAAGAACTATGACGGAGATGTTATGAGTGACATGGTTTCCTCCGCATTCGGTTCCCTGGCTATGATGACCTCCGTTCTTGTTTCTCCTCACGGCTATTTCGAGTACGAGGCAGCTCACGGCACCGTTCAGAGACATTACTACAAACATCTGAAGGGTGAGGAGACCTCCACCAACTCAGTAGCTACCATTTTTGCATGGACCGGAGCTCTTAAGAAACGCGGCGAGCTGGATGGCAATACTGCACTTGCAGAGTTTGCAGATAAGCTTGAGAAGGCAACCCTTGCAACCATCGAAAACGGAAAGATGACCAAGGACCTTGCCCTTATCACATCTATCGAGAATCCAACAGTTCTTAACAGCCGTGACTTTATTCTTGCGATCCGTGAAGAGCTTGAGAAAATGATGTAATATTTATGAACTGAAACGCTGAAATCCAGTTATAGAACCGGATTTCAGCGTTTTTTGCTTTTTTCTGATATATGTGTTATGATAGTGTAATCTAAATACTAGATAATATATGACTAATCCATTCAGGAGGCTTTTATGTATACTATTCATGACCTGTATGATCTGGATCATACAATTGCAAAAGACTATTTATCACAGTTTACCTATCCATGGGAGGCTTTAAAGGGCATCAAAGATCTGATTCTCTCTATCGGACCTACTCTGGGAGAGGACTATGAGGAGGTATCCGAGAATGTGTGGGTGCATAAGACCGCTAAGGTGTTTACCAGCGCTTATCTTGGTGCACCATGTATCATCGGACCAAATACCGAAGTAAGACACTGCGCATTCATCCGCGGTTCAGCACTTGTTGGAGCTGACTGTGTAGTTGGAAATTCCTGCGAGCTTAAGAATGTCATTCTTTTTGACCATGTGCAGACTCCTCACTACAACTATGTTGGCGATTCCATTCTGGGTTATTTTTCTCATATGGGAGCAGGCTCCATCACTTCTAACGTAAAATCCGACAAGAAGCTGGTAGTGGTTCATAACGGTGAGGAGCATATTGAGACCGGTGTTAAGAAGTTCGGCGCTATGCTTGGCGATTATGTTGAGGTAGGCTGCAACTCCGTACTGAATCCGGGGACTGTCATCGGCAGACATTCCAATATCTATCCAACCAGCTGCGTGCGCGGCGTGATTCCTGCAAACAGTATCCATAAAAATAACGGTACTGTGATCGCAAAGAAAGAGGACTAAAAGGAGAAGTATAATGGGAAAATACTTTGGAACAGACGGCTTTCGCGGGGAAGCCAACAAAAACCTGACTTATGAGCATGCCATTAAGATCGGCCGGTTCCTTGGCTGGTATTACGGTGAGAGACTGAATAAAAAGGCAAAAATCGTCATCGGCAAGGATACCAGACGTTCTTCATATATGTTTGAGTATGCTTTATGTACCGGCCTTATGGCTTCCGGCGCAGACGCATATATTATGCATGTAACCACAACACCATCCGTAGCATATATCACCCATGTGGATGATTTCGACTGCGGAATCATGATCAGCGCTTCTCATAATCCATATTATGACAATGGAATCAAGCTTCTGAATGGAAACGGTGAGAAGATGGATGAGGAGACCATTCTTAAGGTTGAGGAATACATTGACGGACTGGTAGAGATCCCGGTTGCAACAAGAGATGTTGGCCGTACTGTGGATTATGTGGCAGGCCGTAACCGCTATATTGGATACCTGATCTCCCTCTGCAATTTCAGCTTCAAGAATGTGAAGGTTGGTCTGGATGCAGCCAACGGTGCCGCATGGACCACTGCAAAGGCTGTGTTCGACGCTCTTGGCGCAAAAACCTATGTGATCAACGCAGAGCCGGATGGATACAATATCAACACCGACTGCGGCAGTACCCATATTGAACATCTTCAGAAATTTGTTGTGGACAATGGACTGGACGTAGGCTTTGCTTACGACGGTGATGCCGACCGCTGCCTCTGTGTGGATGAAAAGGGAAATGTACTCACAGGAGATCACATCATCTACATTTATGGCTGTTACATGAAAGAGCGCGGTAAGCTTGTAAACAATAAAGTTGTCACAACTGTTATGAGCAACTTTGGTCTCTACAAAGCGCTGGATAAAGTGGGTATTGAATATGATAAGACCAAGGTAGGCGATAAATACGTATACGAGAACATGCTGCAGACCGGCAACCGTATTGGCGGAGAGCAGAGCGGACATATCATCTTTACCAAGTATGCAACAACCGGTGATGGAATCCTCACCAGCTTAAAGATGATGGAAGTCATGCTTGCCAAGAAAAAGGCTATGAGCGAGCTGGCTGCCCCTGTTGTATATTATCCGCAGGTGCTTAAGAATGTTCGTGTTAAGAGCAAACCGGACGCACAGAACGACCCTGACGTACAGGCAGCTGTAGCTAAGGTCGCAGAGCAGCTTGGCGATGACGGACGCATTCTGGTGAGAGAATCCGGAACAGAACCTGTCATCCGTGTTATGGTTGAGGCCGGCAGCGATGCACTCTGTGAAGAACTGGTAGACGGCGTGATTGAGGTTATCAAATCCAAAGGTCATCTGGCTTAATGACCTCTTTAAGGAGGATGAAAAGATGCAGAACTATTCAGGAGAAGAAGGCTTACAGTATCATCTGCAGATCAGACCGGGAGATGTGGGCAGATATGTGATCCTGCCCGGTGATCCTAAGAGATGTGCCAAAATTGCAGCGCATTTTGATGATCCGGTTCTCATTGCAGACAGCAGAGAATATGTGACTTATACAGGCTATCTGGACGGAGAAAAAGTCAGTGTTACTTCCACAGGTATTGGTGGACCATCTGCCTCTATTGCCATGGAGGAACTCTGGAGATGCGGTGCTGACACATTTATCCGTGTGGGTACCTGCGGAGGAATGGATCTGGATGTGAAAGGCGGCGATATCGTAGTGGCTACCGGAGCCATCCGTATGGAAGGCACCAGTAAAGAATATGCGCCAATCGAGTTTCCGGCCGTTCCAAGCCTTGAGGTAACCAATGCACTGGTTCAGGCGGCTAGAAAGCTTGGCTACCGCTATCATGCAGGCGTGGTGCAGTGTAAAGATGCTTTTTATGGTCAGCATGACCCGCAGCTGATGCCGGTGCATTACGAGCTTATGAACAAATGGGATGCATGGATGCGCCTTGGATGCAAGGCATCTGAGATGGAGTCAGCAGCATTATTTATCGTCGGACAGTATCTGCACGTGCGAGTTGGTTCTGATTTTCTGGTAATGGGAAATCAGGAGAGAAATGCCCGTGCTCTGGATAATCCTATTGTGCATGATACGGAATCCGCTATAAAGGTTGGCGTGGAGGCCATCCGTCTGCTGATCCGGGAGGACAGAGAGAATGCCGGAAAATAAATCATCTTTGATTACAGAAGCAATGAAAAGAAAACTGCTGGAAGAAGCGATTGAGGCACGGAAATTTGCCTATGTGCCATATTCCAATTTCAGAGTAGGCGCAGCCCTCCTTACTGAAGATGGGCAGATCATACGCGGATGCAATATTGAAAATGCCGCCTATGGTCCCACCAACTGTGCTGAGAGAACCGCTTTCTTTAAAGCTATCTCAGAGGGTATTATGGATTTTCAGGCTATCGCTATTGTTGGCGGCGCAGGAGACGAGCTCTCAGAGGGCATAACAGCTCCCTGCGGTATCTGCCGGCAGGTTATGCAGGAGTTCTGTGATCCGGGCAGCTTTCTGGTTATTCTGGGTAAACGCGACGGAAGCTATGAGGAATATCTGTTAAGAGAAGTTCTTCCCTTTGGCTTTTCACCTAGAGACTTAAAATACTGAACATAAAAAAGAGACAGGATACGAATTCCTGTCTCTTTCTGTATATATCATTATTTGGTTCCGAAGATACGGTCGCCGGCGTCGCCAAGACCAGGGCAGATGTATGCGTGGTCATTCAGCTCGCGGTCTACGTGTCCTACATAGATCTCTACATCAGGATGTGCTGCATGGAGTCTTTCGATACCGTATGGAGCACCGATGATGAACATACATTTGATGTTATTTCCACCGTGCTGTTTGATGAAATCAACAGCTGCGATAGCGGAACCGCCGGTAGCAAGCATAGGGTCAACCATAACCACAAGACGCTGATCGATAGGATCCGGAAGCTTGCAGTAATACTCGTGAGGCTCATGGGTAACAGGATCGCGGTAAAGACCGATGTGACCGATCTTTGCGGATGGTACCAGAGTGGTGATACCGTTTACCATGCCCAGGCCGGCGCGGAGTACAGGAACTACAGCCAGTTTCTTACCGGAGATCATTGGGGTCATGCAGGTCTCGATAGGAGTCTCTACCTCTACATCCTCCAGAGGGAGGTCGCGAAGTGCTTCATAGCCCATGAGAATAGCGATCTCTTCCACCAGTTTACGGAATTCATTGGTGCCGGTGTTTTTGTCACGCAGCATGGAGATCTTGTGCTGGATCAGCGGATGATCCATAACAAATACGTTTTCCATTTGAAAATCCTCCTGAATCATATGATTTGTATGCTGAACGAGCTGCTTTTACAGCCCATTTCATGGAAGTCCCGAAAGGGGAATACTGAAGTCATCTTAACCAAAAAAATCAGGAAAGTCAATGGTTGTATTCTTTTGAAATATGGATTATACTAACCACGATTTGAGCTGAAAAAGCTTGGGTTTAAGGAAAATAAGGAGGAAACTATTATGAACAACCATGACGGCATTTATGATGCAAGAGAACTTGGCCTGCCAAAGATGCTCATCCTTGGACTGCAGCACATGTTTGCAATGTTCGGAGCTACTGTACTGGTACCAATTCTCGTCAACTCTTACTTCCACGGTGAAGGTCTGACCATTCAGGTTACCCTTTTCTGTGCAGGTTTCGGCACTCTGTTATTCCATGTATTAACCAAAATGAAGGTTCCTGCATTTCTTGGATCTTCTTTCGCATTCCTTGGCGGTTTTGCTACCGTAGCAGAACTGAACCAGGGTATCTTCGCTGATATGAGCTATGGAGAAAAACTTCCATATGCATGCGGCGGTGTAGTAGTAGCAGGTCTTCTTTATCTGGTTCTTGCACTGATCATCAAACTGATCGGCGTAAAACGTGTAATGCATTTCCTGCCTCCTGTAGTTACCGGTCCTATCATTATCTGTATCGGTCTCAGCCTGGCACCTTCCGCAATCGGAAATGCTTCCACCAACTGGTTCCTGGCACTCATCGCACTCGGTGTTGTAGTAGTATTCAACATCTGGGGCAAAGGAATGGCACGCATCATCCCGATCCTTCTTGGCATCGTGATCTCTTATGCAGTTGCATTTATCATGAACGCATGCGGACTTACCAATCCTGACGGAAGTGCGATCCTGGATTTCTCCGGTGTTGCTTCCGCAGCAGTTGTAGGTGTACCGAAGTTCTTCCTCTGCAAGTTTGATTTAACTGCAATTCTTGCTATGGCACCAATCGCTATCGCTTCCATGATGGAGCATATCGGTGATATCTCCGCGATCTCCGCTACTGTAGGTAAAAACTTCCTGGCTGATCCTGGTCTTCATAAGACCCTGCTGGGAGATGGTCTTGCAACTTCCCTTTCCGCATTCATCGGCGGACCTGCAAACACTACCTACGGCGAGAACACTTCCGTACTGACCCTCAGCCATGTTTACGATCCACGTGTAATCAGACTGGCTGCTATCTATGCGGTAGTACTGAGCTTCATCCCTAAGATGTCTGCAATCATCACTTCCCTGCCTGCTTCCATCATCGGTGGTATCAGCTTCATCCTTTACGGAATGATCTCCGCTGTCGGTGTTAGAAACGTAGTAGAGAACAAAGTAGATCTGACCCAGTCCAGAAACCTGATCATCGCAGCAGTTATCCTGGTTTGCGGTCTTGGATTCTCCGGCGGTCTTACCTTTACAATCGGCGGCACCAGCATCACTCTAACCAGCCTTGCACTTGCTGCAATCTGC
>JAGHUU010000087.1 GCA_018064695.1 Candidatus Blautia equi
GGATCACGATGGAGGAGATCAGAAGTACTGCATAAATGATGGCTCCGCCCGCCAGGGACAGGAGTACCTTAACATTGGTGATGGCCGGATCTCTGTCCAGACAGCTATGGATCAGCATGGCCGGGCTGCAGACATGAATCACAATAGCCGATATCCCCGGCGAAACCACATCCCCCACGATTTTCTTCTTATACAAAACATAACCCGTCAGCATCAGAAGACAGATAATCACCATCTGCTGAAAAACCACACCCGCACTCACAACCAAACCCTCACAATCCGTCCTTCTCAGGGCATACTATTTTATAATATATCTCAAAAATGGCATAAAGAAAAGAGGTTTGCACCTCTTTTCTTAAAATCAATCTTCAAATGTTTCTTTCAGCTTATCCATAAAGCTCTTCTTTTTACCTGCTTTCTCTTCAGAAGCCGGTCTGTTTCCGCAGGCCTCGTCGAAGCGTTTTAATGCTTCTTTTGCCTCCGCGTTCAGGTTGGTTGGTACCTGGATGACCAGAGTGACATAATGGTCACCGCGGACGTTGGAATTTCTAAGGGATGGAACACCCTTGCCGCGGAGACGGATTCTGGTGTCGGTCTGGGTTCCCGGCTTAACCTCGTAAGCTACATCTCCATCCACAGTATTAATGTGGATCTCACCGCCCAGCGCGGCCTGCGCAAAGGTCAGCGGAGCTGTGGAATAAATATCCATATCATCCCTCTGGAAAATAGGATGACTAGCCACATTCACCTCAACTAACAGGTCGCCTCTTGGACCTCCATTGATGCCCGGCTCGCCCTTCTCGCGGATGCGGATAGACTGGCCCTGATCAATACCTGCAGGAATAGAAACAGAGATCTTCTTTCTGGAAGAAGTATATCCGGTTCCACGGCAGTCAGGACACTTATCCTTGATCATCTGACCGGATCCGTTACACTCCGGACAGGTCTGCACATTTCGAACCATACCAAACATAGACTGCTGTGTATAAACGATCTGTCCGTTACCATTACATTTCGTACATGTCACAGGACTGGTTCCCGGTTTCGCACCGGAACCGTCGCACTTGGTACATGGATCCTTAAGAGTGATCTCCAGCTCCTTCTCGCAGCCGAAAACCGCCTCCTCAAAAGTAATATTCACACGTGCGCGAAGGCTGGCACCCTGTCTTGGTCCGTTATTCTGGCGTCTGGTTCTGCCGCCGCCGCCAAACATGCCTCCAAAGATATCTCCAAAGATATCCTCCATATCCATGCCATTGAATCCGCCGAAGCCGCCAAATCCGCCTGCGCCGCCGGCACCACCGCCGCCGCTTTCAAAAGCAGCATGACCGTACTGGTCATACATCTTTCTCTTCTCAGGATCAGATAAGATGCCATAGGCTTCTGTGGCCTCTTTGAACTTAGCCTCAGCTTCCTGATCTCCCGGGTTTACATCCGGATGATATTTCTTGGCTAATTTACGATATGCTTTTTTCAGTTCGGCATCGTCCGCGCCTTTAGCAACGCCCAGGACTTCATAGTAATCTCTTTTATCAGCCATTTTCTTATCCTCTGATAATTCGCAAAATGCAGGAAATAATATTTCACTATTATTTCCTGCTCCTGCTTATTCTTTCTCAACTTTTATTTTCTGGAAAAAACTTAAAACCTACGGTCAATTAAACCTCTTTGTAGTCAGCATCTACAACATCATCGTAGCCTGCTTCGTTTCCACCGCCGTAGTTTGCACCGCCGCCATAGTTAGCGCCGCCCATGTCAGGACCTGCCTGGCCTGCGCCCTGGCTCTGCTCGTAGAGTTTCTGGAAGAGTTTCTGTGCGCTCTCCATCATCTTCTCCTGAGCTGCTTTGATCTCAGCTACTGCGGAATCGCTCATAGCCTCTGCGGTTGGGTATTTAGCAAGGAGATCCTTCATGTTCTGAAGCTCTGCCTCTACAGCTGCTTTATCGTTAGCATCCAGTTTATCGCCTGCATCCTTCATAGCGTTCTCAACCTGGAATACCATGGAATCTGCATTGTTTCTGGTGTCTACTGCCTCTTTACGTTTCTTATCCTGAGCCTCGAACTCAGCTGCCTCTTTAACAGCCTTCTCGATATCGCTGTCGGACATGTTGGAGCCTGCGGTGATGGTGATGTGCTGCTCTTTGCCGGTGCCAAGGTCTTTAGCGGATACGTTTACGATACCGTTTGCATCGATATCAAAGGTAACCTCGATCTGTGGTACACCACGGCGGGCTGGTGCAATACCATCCAGACGGAACTGTCCAAGGGATTTGTTATCTCTTGCGAACTGACGCTCACCCTGTACTACGTTGATATCTACTGCAGTCTGGTTGTCAGCTGCGGTGGAGAAGATCTGGCTCTTCTTGGTAGGAATGGTAGTATTTCTCTCGATCAGACGGGTTGCAATTCCTCCCATGGTCTCGATGGAAAGGGAAAGTGGGGTTACATCCAGAAGAAGGATGTCGCCTGCGCCGGTATCACCTGCAAGTTTTCCACCCTGTGCGGATGCACCAAGAGCTACACACTCATCTGGGTTCAGAGATTTGCTTGGCTCTTTTCCGGTCAGCTGACGTACTTTATCCTGTACAGCCGGGATACGGGTGGAACCACCTACCAGAAGTACCTGTCCAAGCTCGGAAGCGGTAACACCTGCATCGGAAAGTGCACGGCGTACAGGCTCTGCGGTCTTCTCTACCAGGTCTACGGTGAGCTCGTTGAATCTTGCTCTGGTGAGGTTCATGTCAAAGTGTTTTGGACCCTCAGCGGTAGCGGTGATGAATGGAAGGTTGATGTTGGTGGTGGTAGCGGAGGAGAGCTCTTTTTTAGCTTTCTCTGCTGCTTCTTTTAATCTCTGGAGTGCCATCTTGTCAGCGGAGAGGTCTACGCCCTCTGCTCTCTTGAACTCAGCAAGCATCCAGTCGGTAATTCTCTGGTCAAAGTCGTCACCACCGAGTCTGTTGTTACCGGCGGTAGAGAGAACCTCGATAACGCCGTCACCGATCTCGATAATAGATACATCGAAGGTACCGCCGCCAAGGTCGTATACCATGATCTTCTGCTCTTTGTCGTTGTCAAGACCGTAAGCAAGTGCTGCTGCGGTTGGCTCGTTGATGATACGTTTTACATCAAGACCTGCAATTTTACCAGCATCTTTGGTAGCCTGACGCTGAGCATCGTTGAAGTATGCAGGTACGGTGATAACTGCCTCAGTTACTTTCTCGCCTAAGTAGCCTTCTGCGTCTGCTTTCAGTTTCTGAAGGATCATAGCGGAGATTTCCTGTGGGGTGTATTTCTTGTCGTCAATGTTTACACGGTAGTCGGTACCCATCTCTCTTTTGATAGAGGAGATAGTTTTCTCAGCGTTGGTTACTGCCTGACGTTTTGCAGGCTCACCTACCAGACGCTCGCCGGTTTTGGTGAATGCTACTACGGATGGGGTGGTTCTTGCACCCTCGGTGTTTGCGATAACGGTTGGCTGTCCACCTTCCATAACAGCTACACAGCTGTTGGTTGTTCCTAAATCGATACCAATAATTTTGCTCATAATGTTTGTCCTCCTGTTCAAATCGAACTGCACATAAGATTTATTATATGTTTAGTTACTTGCTTTATTATGAACAGATGTCTGAAGCTTTCTGCATTGTAATACTTCAGGCTCTGTTGCTGGCTATTCTTGTCTGGTTCAGTGCCTGTAAATCAGTTTGCTACCTTAACCATGCTGTAGCGAACTACGAAATCCTTGTAGGTGTAACCCTTCTGGAATTCCTCTACTACGATGTTCTCTCCCACGGACTCGTCATCCACATGCATTACGGCGTTGTGGAAGTCAGGGTTGAATTCCTGGCCTACGGCCTCGATTGGCTTAACTCCCAGGTCTTCAAGTGTGGTGAGCATCTGTTTGTAGATCATCTTCATGCCGTCTGCAAAGGCATCGCCCTCGGCAGCCTGCTTCAGACCTCTTTCAAAGTTGTCCACAACCGGAAGGATCTTTTCTACGATCTCCTTAGCGCCGATGATGTACATGCTGGATTTTTCTTTCTCCGTACGTTTGCGGTAGTTGTCGAATTCAGCCATGCTGCGCATCAGGCGGTCGGTGAGTTCACCTACCTGCTGCTCCAGCTTTTCTTTTTCTTTATCTTTTTTCTTTTTGAAGAAGGAAGTTTTTTCTTTGGATTCGGATTTCTCCTCCTCTTCTGCTTCGGTTTCTTCAGGGGTTTCGGTTTCTTCTGCGGTTTCACTATCTGGGGTTTCTACTGTTTCCTCTGTGGTTTCTGCTGCAGTTTCCTCTACAGGAGTTTCCGCTGCCTGCTCTTCCACAGTTGTCTTAGTTTCTTCTGCCACGGTTAGGACCACCTTTCTTATATATTCTTGATGGGGATCGGTTCTTCAAAAAGCGGTTATGCTTTGCTGAGAACTTCATCCAGCTGTTTCTTTAATTCCTTCAGGCTGTTCATAACGTTTTCGTAATCCATTCGCTTCGGACCGATGATTCCGATGGTTCCGCGCATTCCGGCGCCTAATTCGTAGGTGGCGGTTACTACGGAGCAGTCGCGCATGGTGCTGATTGGCATTTCGTCTCCAATGTAGACCTGGATGCCGGTGTTCTCCTCACCGGAGAAGTGTTCTTTTACCATGTCGGCCAGCTGTTCTTTTTCCTCGAAGGTGCTTATGAGCTCGCGGGCACGCTCCTTGTCGGAAAGTTCAGGGTATTTGAAAATGTTTGTGGCACCTGAAGTGTAGATCTTCATGTCGTCCTCATCGATGGAGATGGTGGATGCTACGGCATCCAGTACCACACCTACCAGATCGCTGTGGGAACCGGCCTGTTCTTTTCACCTGGCGATCATGCCAAGGTTGATGTCCTGTACAGGGAGTCCGTTCAGGTTGGTGTTGAGGAGGAGGTTGATCTTCAGTAAGGTTTCATCATCGATTGGATCGGTTATGGTTACTACCTGATTGTGGATCACGTTGCCCTCGCATACGACCACGACTACCAGCTGTTCCTCATTAATGCGGGAGAGCTGGATGAATTTCAGGCGGCTTCCCTGGTACTGCGGAACGGAGATCATGGTGGCGTAGTTGGTGTTTACCGCTAAGGAGCGGGCCATCTGTTTGATGACTTTGTCCATCTTGTCGGTTTTTTCGATCATCAGGTTTCGAAGTTCTGCGATCTCATCCTCTTTTTCGCGCATCAGTTCGTCTACGTATAAGCGGTAGGCTTTGTCTGATGGGATGCGGCCGGTGGAGGTGTGGGGCTGGATGATGTAACCCATGTCGGTCAGGTCGGACATCTCGTTTCGGATGGTGGCTGAGCTGACGTTTAGGTCAGCAAGTTTGGAAATGGTACGGGAACCTACAGGTTCTCCGGTCTCCATGTAAGTTCTGATTATAGCTTTCAGGATCTTTATCTTACGCTCATCTAATGAACTCTCCACGTCTTCAGCTCCTCTCTGAAATGTCTTTCCGGCTTGTTAGCACTCATTTATATGGAGTGCTAACATCTATCTGATAAGATAGCACCCTTCTTCTTTTTTGTCAAGAAGATAACAGAAAAGATTTTTTATTGTATTTTCAAAATTTTATATGTTGAATTGCAGGTTATGTCGGGGGCGAGACCTTCGGTGATCAGGATTTCGCCGGATTTGGTGATGAGGACCATTTCGAAGGATTGGTGGTGGGTGGTCCAGAAGGTGATGGATTGGTCGCGGCCCATGATGAATAAGGATGTGGAAAGGGCGTCGGCCAGAGTGCCGTCGGGGGAGATGATGGTTACGGAGGCGAGGTCGTTCTCCACCGGGGTTCCGGTGCGAGGGTCCAGGATGTGGATGTATTTCTTGCCGCCTTCTTCAAAGAAGCGCTCGTATCCTCCGGAGGTGATCACGGCCTTGTCCTCGATGGCCAGAGCCATCAGAACCTGTCCATCCGGATTTTCCGGATCCTTGATTCCGATCTTCCACTTACTTCCATCCGTCTTAGCTCCAAGCGTCTGCACATTTCCGCCAAGGGAAACCATACCGGAGGTGACTCCGTTCTTTTTAAAGATGTCCATCATCTTTGCGGAGGTGTATCCTTTGGCAATCGCACCAAGATCGATCCTCTGCCCTTCTCCAAGGGTTACTCTATTCTCATCTATCTGAATCTTGCCTGCATCTATATATGGAAGAAGCGCGTCCAGTTCTTCCTCTGTTGCCACATGGTACTCTCCCGTTGGGAAGCCCCATAATTCCATCAGAGGATAAATTGTACAGTCAAATAATCCATCTGTCTGTTCATTGATCTCAAGAGAACGCTTCAGAAGAATCTCCGTATCTTCTGATACTTCTCCGCTTCCGTTTGCGTTCAGAACAGAAATCTCGCTGTCCTCTTTCCCGGTGGAAAGCAGCGCATCCAGCCGGTTGATCTCCTCCACCGCTTCTTCCACTGCCTTTTCTCCATTCTTTCCGTATGCGGTCAGGGTCATGATGGTGTC
>JAGHUU010000248.1 GCA_018064695.1 Candidatus Blautia equi
GAGCCAGACATCTACAACGCAATTAAGAGAAACGCTCTTCTTGAGAACGTTACCCTTGATGCTAACGGCGTAATCGACTTCGCTGATAAGAGCGTTACCGAGAACACCCGTGTATCTTACCCAATCGACCACATCAACAACATCGCTTCCGAGGTAAACGGCGTATCCGCTGGTCCTGCAGCTGACAACGTAATCTTCCTTTCCGCTGATGCATTTGGTGTACTTCCTCCAGTATCCATCCTTACCCCAGAGCAGACTCAGTACTACTTCCTGAGCGGTTTCACTGCAAAACTTGCGGGTACCGAGCGTGGAATCACCGAGCCTACCCCAACCTTCTCCGCTTGCTTCGGACAGGCATTCCTTGAGCTGCACCCAACCAAATACGGTGAGGAGCTCGTTAAGAAGATGGAAGCTAACGGCGCTAAAGCATACCTGGTTAACACCGGATGGAACGGAACCGGAAAACGTATCACCATTAAAGATACCCGTGGTATCATCGATGCTATCCTTAGCGGAGCAATCAAGACCGCTCCTACCAAGATGATCCCAATGTTCAACTTCGAAGTTCCTACCGAGCTTCCAGGAGTTAACCCGGCAATTCTTGACCCACGCGATACCTACGCTGATGCTGCTGAGTGGCAGACCAAAGCTGTTGACCTCGCTGGCAGATTCATCAAGAACTTTGCTAAATACACCGGAAACGAGGCTGGTAAAGCTCTCGTTGCAGCTGGTCCTCAGTTATAATTTAAATTATAATAAAAATGGCGGGGGTGAGTTTTACTCACACCCGTTTTTTTATTCTTCAAAATAATCCAAAGCAAAAAAGAGACCGCTCATTGAGCGGTCTCCGTTATTTTTTATAATTCTTATGAGAAGATTGGTTTCAGAGCTGCAGCCAGAGTATCTTTTGCTGCCTGAGCCTCTGCCAGGTCTTTTCCAAGAGTGGTGTAGTATGCTTTGATCTTTGGCTCGGTGCCGGATGGACGGATGATTACATTTGCGCCGCCTTCCAGTGTGTAGGAAATAACGTTTGCAGATGGAAGTCCGGTCTCCTCAGGTTTAGCATAGTCAACAACCTTTGCGACTGCGATTCCTGCGATCTCGGTAAGTGGGGATTTACGAAGGTCAGCCATGATGCCTGCCATCTTATCCATACCGGTAAGACCAGGGAACTCGAAGCTGTCGGTCTTGTTCAGGTAGCGGCCATACTCAGCGTAGATCTCCTCAAGACGCTGTTTGATGGAGCTTCCGATGCTTCTGTAATATGCAGCCATCTCGCAGATCAGCATGGATCCGATAACTGCATCTTTATCACGAACGTATGGGCCAGCCAGGTATCCGTAGCTCTCCTCGAAACCGAAGATGAAGCGGTCTACCTCGCCTGCAGCCTCAAGCTGTGCGATCTGGTCACCGATCCATTTGAATCCGGTAAGAACGTTTCTCATCTCTACGCCGTAGTGAGCTGCGATAGCGTCAGCCAGTGGGGTGGATACGAGGGATTTAACAGCTACAGCCTTCTCAGGCATGGTGCCTTTCTCAATGCGTCCTGCGCAGATATAGTCAAGGAGGAGTGCTCCCATCTCATTTCCGCTTACAAGCTCGTAAGAGCCGTCCGGGCATTTCATAGCGATACCTACACGGTCAGCATCAGGGTCGGTAGCAAGCATGAGGTCTGCTCCGCACTCTTCTGCCAGCTTCAGTCCCATCTCAAGAGCTGCAAAAATCTCCGGATTTGGATAGGAACAGGTGGTGAAGTATCCGTTTGGATATTCCTGCTCAGGAACGATGGTGATATCCTCGATGCCCATGTCATTCAGTACGTGGGTAACAGGAACCAGACCGGAGCCGTTCAGTGGGCTGTAAACCAGCTTCAGACCAGCGGTCTTGCAAAGGCCCGGGCGAACCTGACGGTCCTCAATAGCTGCGTACAGAGCGGCTTTGCAGTCGTCTCCAACAAAGCGGATCAGGCCTTCCTCAACACCCTGTGCAAAGGACATATATTTAGCGCCGGTGAGAACGTCGGTCTTCTGGATCTCATCGTATACGATTGCTGCTGCGTCGTCGGTCATCTGGCATCCGTCTGGGCCGTATGCTTTGTAACCGTTGTATTTAGCAGGGTTATGGGATGCGGTAACCATGATACCTGCGTTACACTCATAATATCTGGTAGCAAAGGAAAGAGCAGGAACAGGCATCAGAGCGTCGTAGATACGAACCTTGATTCCGTTAGCTGCAAGTACGCCTGCTGCGGTTTTAGCAAAAACATCGCTCTTCAGACGGCTGTCGTAGCTGATTGCCACAAGCTGGTTTCCGCCCTGGGTTTTTACCCAGTTAGCAAGACCCTGTGTAGCCTGACGTACAACATAGATGTTCATACGGTTGGTACCTGCGCCTAATACACCGCGAAGTCCTGCAGTACCGAATTTCAGGGAAACTGCAAAACGATCTTTGATTTCTTCATCATTTTCTTTAATTTTGGCCAGCTCCGGTTTCAGATCTGCATCTTCCAGGTTAGCTGCAAGCCATCTTTCGTATTCTTTTTGATACATTTTCCACACTCCTAGCTCATAATGATAATATTTTTAGGTTAAAATCACTAAAATATAACTATACTATACTTGATTCTATCATGAATGTCAATTGAGTTATCTTCCCCATT